>NZ_JBLBUE010000130.1:0-10116 GCF_047290655.1 Alteromonas sp. AMM-1
GTAAACAAGCGTTGGTTGGGCGGTATGTTGACCAACTGGAAAACTGTTCGTCAGTCAATCAAGCGTCTGAAAGAGCTTGAGCAACAAAGCCAGGATGGTACTTTCGACAAGCTGACCAAAAAAGAAGCGCTGATGCTTCAGCGTGAAATGGAAAAGCTGGAAAGCAGCCTGGGTGGTATTAAAGACATGGGCGGTTTGCCAGATGTATTGTTCGTTATCGATGCAGATCACGAGCATATCGCAATCACTGAAGCCCGTAACCTGGGTATTCCAGTAGTTTCAGTAGTTGATACCAACTCAAATCCAGACGGTGTTGACTTCATCATCCCTGGTAACGACGATGCAATCCGTGCAGTTCAATTGTACTTAAACGCTGCGGCTGACGCAGTAAATTCAGGTCGTGAAAACAACCTGGAAGTACAAGCTGAACAAGACGACTTCGTTGAAGCAGCAGAGTAATTTGCTTTGTGACCCTGAGGCAACTGCTTCGGGGTCATTGCTTAACAATCGAATTATCTAAGAGGGGCAATCGCCCCTTTTAAACTTAAATTTAAAATTATTGCTGAGGAATTGAAAATGGCAGTGACTGCAGCACTTGTAAAAGAATTGCGTGAACGTACTGGCGCCGGCATGCTGGATTGCAAAAAAGCGTTAGTAGAAACCGATGGTGACATCGAACTGGCCATCGAAAACATGCGTAAGTCAGGTCAGGCAAAAGCCGCCAAAAAAGCAGGCCGTATCGCTGCTGAAGGTGTAATCCTGACTAAAGTTGAAGGTGGTAAAGCGACCATTCTTGAACTGAACTGTGAAACTGACTTCGTAGCCCGTGACGAAAGCTTCCTGGCTTTCGGCAACAAATTAATTGAAGTGGCATTCGCCAACAGCCTGAGCGACATCGAAGCATTGAATGCTTCTGAAATCGAAGGCGGCGTAGTAAGCGACGTACGTGATGCACTGGTTGCCAAAATCGGTGAAAACATCTCTCCACGTCGTGTACTGACAGTAGAAGGTAACAACCTGGGTGCATACACTCATGGTTCGCGCATTGGTGTACTGGCCATCCTGGACGGTGGTGATGAAGACCTGGCAAAAGACGTAGCCATGCACGTTGCTGCTTCTGTACCTCAATTCGTTAAGCCTGAACAGGTTCCGGCTGAAGTTGTAGAGAAAGAAAAAGCCATCCAAATCGAAATCGCAATGCAGTCTGGCAAGCCTGCTGACATCGCTGAGAAAATGGTTTCTGGCCGCATGAACAAGTTCACTGGCGAAATCAGCCTGACTGGTCAGCCTTTCGTAAAAGATCCTTCAATGTCTGTTGGTGACCTGCTGAAGAGCAAGGGCGCAGACGCAATCAACTTCGTACGTTTCGAAGTAGGCGAAGGTATCGAGAAGAAAACTGAAGACTTCGCGGCAGAAGTTGCTGCGCAAATGGCAGCTGCTAAGAAATAATTAGCGGTTTGACTTTTGCATTCGGCCAATGTCGGATACACTTACGAGCACCTCTTCGGGGGTGCTTTTTTATAAGTAAGCCACCATGGCTGCTGTGCCGCACAGTGACGTAACGACCGATTTAGTCGGTTTGGTTCATAATTTGTACTGCGAACTATGACCCAAGCCGAATCAAGAGGAAACTATAACAATGAGCATCGCACCAAAATCCGCCTACCGACGCATACTGCTTAAACTGAGTGGTGAAGCGCTTATGGGAAAAGAAGGCTTTGGTATTGATCCCAAAGTACTTGACCGCATGGCGCAGGAAATTAAAGAATTGGTCGAGTTGGGCGTTCAGGTGGGGCTGGTTATCGGCGGTGGCAACCTGTTTCGCGGAGAAGGACTGGCAAAAGCTGGCATGAACCGCGTGGTAGGTGACCACATGGGGATGCTGGCAACAGTGATGAACGGTCTTGCCATGCGTGACGCCTTGCACCGCGCATTCGTAAATGCCCGTCTGATGTCTGCTATTCCTCTAAATGGGGTGTGTGACGCGTACAATTGGGCAGAAGCAATTAGCTTGCTGAAATCTGGCCGGGTAGTGATTTTCTCCGCCGGTACAGGTAACCCGTTTTTTACCACTGATTCAGCAGCGTGTTTGCGCGGTATCGAAATAGAAGCTGACGCAGTGTTAAAAGCTACCAAAGTAGATGGCGTATACAACGATGACCCGGTGAAAAATCCCGAAGCGCAAATGTATGCTCAGTTGTCTTACCAGGAAGTGCTGGAAAAAGAACTGAAAGTAATGGATTTATCGGCGTTTACACTGGCTCGTGACCACAACCTGCCAATACGCGTATTTAACATGAATAAGCCGGGCTGCCTGAAACGGGTAGTGATGGGTGAACCTGAAGGTACACTGATTACGCACAGCGACAGTGTCGAAAAATAAAAAAACAGGAATATAACCGTGATTGATGAAATTGAATTAGATGCGCGTGAGCGCATGGAAAAAAGTATTAGTGCGCTGAAAAGTCAGTTAAGCAAAATTCGTACGGGTCGTGCACACCCAGCGTTGCTTGATGGGATTCAGGTATCTTATTACGGCGTTGATACTCCGCTGCGTCAGGTAGCGAACGTGGTAGCCGAAGATAGCCGCACTCTGGCGTTAACCGTATTCGATAAGAGCGCGATCCAGGCAGTAGAAAAAGCCATTATGCAGTCTGGTCTGGGCTTAAATCCAATGAGCGCAGGGACTACTATTCGCATTCCTCTTCCGCCACTGACAGAAGAGCGTCGTAAAGATTTGATCCGTGTAGTGCGTAACGAAGCTGAGCAAGGACGTGTCGCGATTCGTAACATCCGTCGCGACGCTAACAGCGACATCAAGGATTTGCTTAAAGAGAAGGAAGTCAGTGAAGACGAAAGTCGTGCAGGCGAAGAGAATGTACAAACACTGACCAATGAATTCATTAAAATCGTGGATGTCATGCTGGCAGACAAAGAAAAAGAATTGATGGAAGTGTAATTGCCATTATGCAGCCATCGGAGAATGACATCGCAACGGCGGGACAAGATCGTCTCGCGTCGTTAAAGGTGCCAAAGCACGTTGCCATTATCATGGATGGCAACGGTCGCTGGGCAAAGAAAAAAGGAAAAATTCGAACCTTTGGTCATCGTGCTGGCGTTGAGTCAGTGCGTGCTGCGGTGCGTTTTGCCCGTCAAAGCAATATTCAGGTACTCACCTTATTTGCGTTCAGCAGCGAAAACTGGAAGCGTCCGGAAGAAGAAGTCAGCGTGCTGATGGATTTATTTAATCTGGTATTAAATAAAGAAGCCAAGCGCCTGAACAAAAACGGTGTGCGTTTACAGGTGCTGGGCGATCTGAGCCGCTTTGACGACAAGTTGGTGTCTAAAATCCGCAAAGCAGAGGAATTAACCTCTGACAACAAGGATTTAGTCCTGAATGTTGCCGCCAATTACGGTGGTCGCTGGGATATACTGCACGCAGCTAAGCAAATGGCTCAGGATGCCGCTGCTGGTAATATGTCGTTAGCGGATATAGACGAAGCGGCATTTGATCAATATATGTCTACCAAAGGCTTGCCTGAACTCGACTTGTTGATTCGAACAGGTGGTGAACACCGCATCAGCAACTTCCTGTTGTGGCAGTGCGCTTATGCGGAATTGTACTTTACTGATGTGTTGTGGCCGGATTTTAACGAAGACGAGTTTTATCTTGCAGTTAAAGACTTCAGTGAACGCCAGCGTCGATTTGGTTTGATCGGTGAACAAGTCGAAGCGGAAGTGGTTGTAGGGTGAACGCCTTCATTCGCATCATGACAATCTCTTACGAAAGACTTTCCTTATGCTAAAGCAACGCATCATTACGGCGCTCATCCTGGCGCCTCTTGCTATTCTGGCTATTCTGTTTTTGCCATTAGACGTATTTCAGTACGCCATTGCCGCTGTTATCGCTTTGGGCGGCTATGAATGGGCGAATATGTCTGGCTTGCCGAAGCGTCCACACAAAGTGGCCTTTTTATTGGTGTTATTAGCGGTTTGCCTTGGGCTGATTAGCCTGGTTGATACCAATATGATTTGGTATCAGGGCAAATTGAACGCCATTTACCATTGGGTTTTATCGGTAGCCTGTTTGTGGTGGCTGGTATCCCTCGCGATGATCATTGCCTATCCCCGCTACTCCAAGTTTTGGCAAACAAGTTGGATGATCCGCTGTTTGTTTGGCGTGCTTACACTCATTCCCACCTGGGTGGCGGTGGTTTCCTTACGTGCCAGATTATATGAAGTAGATGCATTCTATGGCGCGTCACTAATCTTCTATGTACTGGGTATCGTGTGGGCAGCCGACATTGGCGCGTTTTTCGTAGGTGTGAAGTTTGGTCGTCACAAGTTGCGCCCCAATGTTTCACCCGGGAAAACGTTTGAAGGATTGTTTGGTGGGGTAATGGCGTCTTTTGCCATTATTGCCTTTGCAGCATTGCACTATCAGGTAGAGTCTACGCGGATTTGGCCCCATTTGCTTATTGGTGGCTTAACCGTAGGTGTATCTGCCATGGGTGATTTGAATGAGAGTATGTTTAAGCGGTGCGCGGGCATCAAAGACAGCGGCCGTATTTTGCCCGGTCACGGTGGGTTGCTTGACCGCATAGACAGCCTTACGGCAGCGTTCCCAGTCTTTGCATACTGCTTTGTTACCTGGATGGCGTAATGCAAACCGTTACTATATTAGGGGCCACGGGCTCTATTGGTGACAGTACACTTGATGTTATTCAGCGTCATCCTGAACTGTTTCGTGTATTTGCCATTACCGGTCATCGCCAGATTGAAAAGCTGATTCAACAGGCCAAGCAATATCATGCCCGCTATGTTGTTGTTGCTGATGAGCAGGATTATGCTGCCGCCTGCGAACTTGCTCAGCGATATGAAATAAGTTCAGAAGTTTTGGCAGGCCAACGGGCCTTGGAAGAGGTAGCATCGGCCGCAGAGGTCGATACCGTAATGGCTTCGATTGTTGGTGCTGCGGGCCTGGAGCCCACATTGGCAGCAGTAAAAGCCGGCAAGCGCGTACTGTTGGCCAATAAAGAGTCGCTGGTGATGTCTGGCGCGTTATTCATTGAGGCCGCAAAGCAGTCTAAAGCCACTATTTTGCCAATTGATAGTGAGCACAATGCTATTTTTCAGTGTTTACCTGCCGATTTTCGTTATGGTGAACTAGACGCTGCCGGTATTAGTAAGATTTTACTCACCGGTTCAGGAGGCCCGTTTCGCCAGCGCGATTTGAGTACCTTTGACGCCATTACGCCCGCTGAAGCGTGTGCCCATCCTAACTGGAGTATGGGGCGTAAAATATCTGTCGATTCCGCCACCATGATGAACAAAGGGCTGGAGTTTATCGAGGCATGCTGGTTGTTTGGCCTTGCGCAACATGACATCCAGGTAGTATTGCATCCTCAAAGTACTATTCACTCAATGGTGCAATATATTGACGGCTCTGTGTTGGCGCAACTGGGAAACCCGGATATGCGGACACCCATTGCTTACGGATTGGGGTATCCAACACGCATTGATGCAGGCGTGGCGCCACTGGATTTTGCTACGTTGGCCGATTTGAGTTTTACCACACCGTGCCGAACCCGTTACCCTAATCTCTATCTGGCAATCGAAGCTTGTCGCGTAGGGCAATCCGCCACTACAAGATTGAATGCCGCAAACGAAATCGCGGTGCAGGCCTTTTTGGATAATCGCATACGTTTTACCCAAATCGCGCAAATTAATGAAGAAATTCTAAATCGGTTTGAACCAACTGAGGTTTCTTCAATCCAACAAATTCGAGAGCTGGATAGGCAAGCCCGTGTGGCTGCACTGGCGTTAGTCGGGGATAATTAAGTGGTATTTGAGTTTTTACGTAACGCTGGTGCGTTTATTGTTGCACTGGGTATATTAGTTGCCGTACACGAATGGGGTCACTACTATGTGGCGCGTTTGTGTGGTGTTTACGTAAAGCGTTTTTCGATTGGCTTTGGTAAACCATTGTGGCGTAAACAAGCCAGTAATGGCACAGAGTTTGTGGTAGCGGCCATCCCGTTAGGCGGTTATGTTCGCATGCTTGATGAGCGGGTGGATGACGTACCAGCTGAGTTATCTTCCCAGGCATTTAATCGTCAGAGCGTAGCAAAGCGCATGGCAATTATTGCCGCTGGGCCCGGCGTAAACTTTATTTTTGCGGCTATCGCTTTGTATGCGATGTTTTTAATAGGCATCAGTACTGTTAAGCCGGTCATTGGCGAAATTGCACCGCAAAGTATTGCAGCTCAGGCTGGATTGACTGCCGGTGATGAAATTATACAGGTGGGTAACAGAAGCACGCCGGATTGGGAGGCAGTTAATTTTGAACTGATCTCTCATGTTGGCGATGCTACCATGCCGGTTATAGTAAAAAATACCAGTGGAATGACATTCCAGCGCCAGTTAATGCTGGACGGATGGAACTTTGATTCAGAATCGGAGTCTCCTTTACGCAGTGTCGGTATTACCCCGTTTACACCTGCAGCAACGCTTAACGTTGCGTATGTAGGCGAAGGCTCGGCTGCCAAGTCAGCAGGGGTTCAGGTTGGTGATACTATCCTGGCGCTTAATGGCGAAGCAGTGAATGACTGGCAAAGTTTGGTGGCATTTATAAAAGAACGCCCTGGTCAGCAAGTTACGTTAAGTGTAAACAGGGCTGGTCAAACCTATGACCTTTCTGCCACAATTGGGCGCCGTGATACGCCGGAAGGGCAGGATGGCTATCTGGGCGTGAGTCCTTATGCAGAAGCATGGCCAGAAGGGTACGTATTTACTCACCAGTACGGTGTGTTGGATGCGATGGGTAAAGCCGTTGATAAAACCTGGCGTTTAATGACGCTGAGCATTGAAATGATAGGCAAGCTGATCACTGGTGATGTATCGGTGAAAAATTTAAGCGGTCCTATTTCTATTGCCCAAGGGGCGGGAAACAGTGCCGGATACGGTCTGGTGTATTTCCTGAGTTTCCTGGCATTAATCAGTGTGAATCTGGGTATTGTAAATTTATTACCCCTGCCAATGTTGGACGGCGGGCATTTAATGTACTTCACCATCGAATGGCTAACAGGAAAGCCAGTATCCGAAGAGATACAGGAGTGGGGATTTAAGATTGGCGCCATGCTGTTGTTTACGATCATGAGCATCGCCATCTTTAACGACATAACGCGATTGTCTTAACCGAGTCAGTCGTTAGCAAGAAAAACGCGAACGCAGCAGGAAGAAAAAGAATAGATGAAGTTTAATCAGTTAGTTGTAGCCGGAATCTTGTACTCCAGTGCTAGCTTAGCGAACGCTGCATCAAGCAATAGCGAATTTGTAGTTGAAGATATTCGGGTAGAAGGATTACAGCGGGTGGCGTTAGGTGCCGCGCTTACTTATATCCCGGTTCAGAAAGGCGACGAGCTTAATGCGTTTCGTATTACGCAACTTATTCGTTCGCTGTATTCATCCACTCACTTTGAAAATATAGCGGTTATGCGCGATGGTAACACGTTAGTTATTCGTGTTGCTGAGCGTCCAACTATCAGTAATATCATTTTTGAAGGCAATGATGATATTAAAGACGAACAGCTACAGGAAAGCCTGGATGGCAATAACATCCGCGTAGGTGAACCGCTTGATAAGACAGTACTCACCTCAATTGAAAACGGTCTTAAGGATTTTTTCTACAGTATTGGTAAGTACAATGCAGATGTCACTGCTATCGTAACGCCGCTGCCCCGTAACCGCGTGGATTTAAAGCTGTTGTTTGAAGAAGGTGACGCAGCTGAAATTAAGCAAATCAACATTGTGGGCAATGACATTTTTAGCGACACAGAGTTGCTTGAAGATTTCGAATTGCAGTACAACACCGCCTGGTATGATTTCCTGTCGGAAACGCGCTACCAGCAGCAAACCCTGCAAGGCGACATGGAAACCCTGCGTAACTTTTACATGGACCGCGGCTACCTGCGCTTCAATGTGGAATCGACTCAGGTTGCTATGTCACCCGAGAAAGACGGTATCTATATTTCACTGAATATTACCGAAGGTGAGCAATACACTATTTCGGGCGTGGAGCTGGTAGGTGATTTGCTTGGTCATGAAGATTTTATTGAACAAGTACTACCTCTTACACCTGGTGAATTGTACAGCCAGGCTGAAGTTACCTATACCGAAGAATACATCAGTAAATACCTGGGCCGCTTTGGCTATGCCTATCCTACCGTTACCACGGTGCCGGAAATCAACGACGAAGATAAAACGGTTAAACTGACGCTGCGCGTTGATCCGGGTAAGCGTATTTATGTTCGCCGGATTAATTTTAACGGTAATACCATTACCGCCGACGAAGTATTGCGTCAGAACGTAGTGCAAATGGAAGGTACCTGGCTGTCTAACTCCATGCTGGAAACATCTAAAAACAGCATGTCGCGCTTAACCTATATGGAAGACGTTGAGTTCGAAACCGTACGTATTCCAGGTAAGGACGATCAGGTAGATGTTGAATTTAACGTAAAAGAACAGCCTTCCGGCTCGTTCAACGCAGGTATCAGCTACGGTGACCAAACCAAGCTGGGTTTACAGGCAGGTATTCAGCAGGATAACTTCCTGGGTACCGGTAAACAAATCGGCGTGAATTTAAGTACGGTGTCTTACCAGAAGCAGGCACAGTTGTCGTATACCGATCCGTTTTTCACTATTGACGGTATCAGCCTCGGTGGAACCGTTGCTTACAGTGAGTTTGACGGCTCCAGCTTTAACGTTATTCAGTACAACTCCAAGCGTTGGTCGGTTGGCGGCACAATTGGCTATCCAATTGACGAATTTAACCGCATCAGCTTCGGATTAACCTACTCTGACGTAGAACTGTCTAACCGCGGTTATTATGAACAGACAAACCGTTTTTATGAGCAGTTTACCAACGAAGACGATCCGGATGCGCCTATTGAATACACCAGTTTGCAGGCGTCTATCGCCTGGAGTAGAAGTAGGCTGAACCGGGGGTTATTCCCGACAGCAGGTTCATCGCAGCGTGCGTCTTTCAGTATTACAACACCAAATTCCGACGTGAATTACTTTAAAACGGTGTATGATGCGCGATTCTACTTCCCGGTATCCCGCGATCAGCGCTGGTCGTTCTTAACCAAGCTGCGTTTGGGTTATGGTAACGGTTATGGTGATATTAACGGCAGCGATCAAATTCTGCCGTTTAACGAAAACTTCACGGCCGGTGGTGCAGATACACTGCGTGGTTTTGAAAACAACACGGTTGGTCCACGTGGTATTCAACGTACCAGTAGCCAAAACTCTGTTACTCTGCCGGACGGTACGGTAGTGCCAGGTGATCCGTCTAACGACTCGTATGTGTTATCGCGCAGAAGTCTTGGTGGTAACGCCATGGCGCTGGGTGGTATTGAGTTAATCGTTCCTACGCCGTTTGTGGAAGAAGATTCTTCAAACTCAGTGAGAACCAGTATGTTCGTAGACGTGGGTAACGTTTGGGATACAGAATTTGACTATGAGGAATACTCAAGATTAAATAATGCCGGCGCGAATGAATTGCTGGATTTCTCCGACTGGACATTATTTAGAAGTTCTGCCGGCATTTCGGTACAATGGATTTCACCAATGGGACCAATGGTATTTAGTTTCTCCAAAGCACTTAAAGAACGCGACGGTGATGACGCTAAATTCTTCACATTTAATATCGGTCAAACATTTTAAAATTAAGCTGGCATAGACCAGAACACAAAAGGAGCACCCTTTGAACAAGTTGGCAAAATACGCAATCGCATCGGCTATGTTAGGTAGCGCAATGGTTAGTACTGCAGCAATGGCTGAGCAGAAAATTGGTGTGGTAAGTGTGCAGGATATCTTCCAGTCGCTGCCACAGGCTGCCGAGATTCAGAATGCCATTCAAATGGAATTCAAGGCTCAGGTGGATGAAGTGAACCTGTTGCAACGCGACGGCCAGCTCTATACCGAGAAACTGCAACGCGATGCGGCTACCATGAGTGCGCAGGAAAAGAAAGAACTGGAAGACAAAATCCTTTCAGTACGTGAGCAACTGAGCCAGAAAGTTCAGCCTCTGCAACAGAATATTCAACGCCGTCA
>NZ_JBLBUE010000131.1:0-10087 GCF_047290655.1 Alteromonas sp. AMM-1
GTTAAACCAAACTGCACCGCTAAATCCTCAGACTCAGAAAACGGCTCAGGATCGATAATTTTCAGGGTTATTTTGCCATTGGCTCGCGACGCATATTCCTCAAGTAAACTTTGCACCCGATTGGCATAGTTGCGCAGGGCCGTCATGCCTTTGGAGGCCGAATCGGAGAAGAAGAAATACAATACGATTGGCTCGTCTAAATCATCGAGTACATCCTGGCTTCCGGGCGACAGCGAATACACTTTATCTTCGGTTAAATCCACGCGGTAATGACCTAACAATTCGTTGTTGATCACCACTACGCCAAAAAACAGCACAATCAGCAGAGCCAGTGTAGTAAAGGCAGTTGTTTTTCTCATGGTTAGTCAGCCTTCTTATGTTCAATAACAATCAGACTGGCATACAGCCAAATCACCATAATAATCAGAAAGTAACCGACATCATTCATGGCCAGTACGCCCTTGGCCATGGCTTCGAAATGGGTGAGGAAACTAAAACTGGCCACGGTATCAAGCACCAGATTCCCGGCCCAGGATTCAAAAGCATCAAGCACAATGCCACTGCCAGACACCACAAACAGAAAACACACCACTACGGCCAAAATAAACGCTACCACCTGATTGCGGGTGAAGGCAGACATGCAGGTGCTGATAGCCAAAAAGGCACCCGCCATGAGCCAACTGCCAATATAGGCAGCCAGAATAATGCCGTTATCGGGTTGCCCCAGATAGTTCACGCTGAGCCACAGAGGAAACGTCAACATTAACGACAAGGCCAGAATCAGCCATGCAGCCAGAAATTTACCCAGTACGGCTTCACCAATACTCACAGGCAGCGTCATCAGCAATTCGATCGATCCAGACTTGCGTTCTTCTGCCCAGCTGCGCATTGCCATAGCAGGCACTAAGAACAGATACAGCCATGGATGAAAATTAAAGAATGGGATAAGGTCGGCCTGACCGCGCTCATACACGTTACCGATGAAGAACGTAAACACGCCAGACAGCATTAAAAAGATGGCAATAAACACGTAAGCAACCGGCGTAGCAAAAAAGCTGCTGAATTCCCGGCGCGCAATAAACCACACATTAGCCATGTGATACCTCCCGGGTAGTGATATCCCGAAAGACTTCGTCCAGCCGCCCTTGTTCTAACGTAAGCGTTTCTACCGGCAGGCGTCGCTGGGTAACGTACTCATTGATCACATGAAAAATATGCTTTCCCGGCTCAGGAAATAGCGTGACCAGACCTGTTTTGCGGTCAATTTCCATTTCTTCAACGCCATCCAATTCGGCAAGACCAGATATATCTGCCGCGTAACTCATTTTCAGACTTACTGCGTTACAGAATCGCGACTGATGCCGCAGCGCATTAGGCGTATCGTCAAAACGCAACTGCCCGTTGGCAATAATCATTACCCGGTTACAGACCGCGGTCACTTCTTCCAGAATATGGGTTGAGATCACCACAATTTTCTCTTTCGATAAATCTTCAATTAACTGGCGGACATGGTGCTTCTGATTGGGATCGAGACCATCGGTAGGTTCATCGAGGATAAGGATATCCGGGTCGTGTAAGATAGCCTGCGCCAGCCCTACCCTGCGTTTAAACCCTTTTGACAGGTTGTCAATTGGCCGGTTGAGCACATCAGCTAATTCAACCCTGGCGATCACGTCATACAATCTTTGCTTGCGCGTTTCGCCTCGTAAACCACGCACATCCGCAATAAAATGCAGAAATTGCCAAACGGTCATATCACCATAAGCAGGCGCGCCTTCAGGTAAATACCCGATATTGCGTTGAATCGCCTTGGCATGAGTGGCATAGCGCCGTTCCTGAATAGTGATATCGCCTGACGTGGGCGGCAAAAAGCCTGTCAGCATTTTCATGGTAGTGGATTTCCCAGCCCCGTTAGGCCCCAAAAAACCCACAATATTGCCGGGGGCAATATCGAAAGACAAATTATCAACCGCTTTAAAATGGTTGTAGTGTTTGGATAAGTTTTTTACTGAGATCATAGTCATCCTATTTACGATCTGCGACGCTTATTCTTTTCGTTTTTCACAACAGCAAAACAGGAGTCACAACGGAAATCGTTCGCGACAATACACGGATGCAATTGTGCGGTTGATATATAGTGACACACGTGCAAATTTCAATCATGTGTTATGTGATGAATTCACTAAATTCTGCTGTATGGGTTAGTTGATTTCTAACGCTTGAGGAAAAAAGTGTCGCCAGCCTGCAAGGCCAGCGACAAAATGCTATGTCCAGGGAGGACGTTAGTTGGGCTATCCCGAAAGAGCTAGCCAGAGTAAGATACACGACAAATATGTGTGTAATGTGTCAGAACCACTACAAAAGTGTTGCAAACTATGACAAAGCCAAATGCATATTCAATCGACCCCATTGGCGTCATTGAATCGCCATTTAAGCAAAAATTTGCCATTCCGAGACAACCGGCGCTAGCCAAAGCCCGCGGGAAAGTGAAATTAATCGCTCCCTTCGATGATGTTAATACTCTGCGGGAAATTGAGACCTACAGTCACGTATGGCTGCTGTTTTTGTTTCACGAAAATTTGCACAAAGGCTGGTCACCCACGGTAAGAGCCCCCAGACTCGGCGGCAACGCCCGCACAGGCGTGTTTGCCACTCGCAGTACCTTTCGCCCGAATGGTATTGGTATGTCAGCAGTGGAAAATTTAGGCGTTGAACAAACGACTTCGGGAATTTATTTGCATGTAGGCAATATCGATTTACTGCACGAGACCCCGATTATCGATATTAAACCGTATATTCCCTATAGCGATAGTGTGCAGCATGCCACTGCCACCCTGCTGGAGGATAAACCTGTCCCTGCGTTAGCGGTGAATTTTACCGACAACGCCCATCGTCAACTGGCACAACAGCCACACTCTGATTTGCAATTGTTGATTGAAAACTGCCTGTCTCAGGACCCCCGCCCGGCCTACAAACAGTCGATTGCGGATGATCCCAAAACGTATCAGGTGCAGTTGTACAATTGCGATATTCACTGGCAGGTTTGCCAGGGCGCCGTATGGGTAAATGCAATTGTCTTATTATCCTAGACGTCAGGCTTTGTAAGCGCCGTTAACGCTGCTAGAATACGCGGGTTTAATAATCAGAAATAGGTAAACACTACCAATGCGTACCAGCCAGTATTTGTTATCCACGCAAAAAGAAACCCCTGCTGATGCAGAAGTCATTAGCCACCAGCTTATGCTGCGCGCGGGCATGATCCGCAAGCTTGCTGCCGGTATGTACACCTGGCTGCCAACCGGCCTGCGTGTATTGAATAAAGTTGCCAATATCGTTCGCGAAGAAATGAACAAATCCGGTGCCATTGAAGTGCTGATGCCTGTGGTGCAGCCTGCTGATCTGTGGGAAGAATCAGGCCGCTGGGAAGAATACGGCCCAGAACTGCTGCGCATTAAAGACCGCCACCAGCGCGATTTCGTGCTTGGTCCTACGCATGAAGAAGTGATTACTGCGCTGGTTCGCAACGAAATCAGCAGTTACAAACAGTTGCCAATTAACCTGTACCAAATTCAAACCAAATTCCGCGACGAAGTACGCCCTCGCTTTGGCATTATGCGTGGCCGTGAATTTACCATGAAAGATTCGTACAGTTTCCACATGGGTCAGGCATGTCTGCAAAATACTTATGACGTGATGTACAAAACCTATTGTAATATTTTTGAGCGTATGGGCCTGGATTACCGCGCGGTTATTGCCGATTCAGGTTCTATTGGTGGCAGTGTATCTCACGAATTCCACGTACTGGCAGACTCAGGTGAAGATGCCATCGCCTTCTCTACAGAATCCGATTACGCGGCCAACGTTGAAATGGCTAAAACGCTACCGGTTGACGCTGCATCTGAACAAGCTCTGCAATATGTGCTGGTTCAGGGTGAAGCAGAAGATGATGCAGAAAAATGGGTATTGTTAGTGCTGTCAGCACAGCATACGTTGAATGACATCAAAGCTGAAAAACAAGCGTCGGTTGCCAGCCCGTTAGTGATCGCCAGCGATGAAAAAGCCCAGGCCGTACTAGGCGTTGCATTGAGTGATGTTGACGTTGCATCGGTTAACGTACCTGTCATTGCCGACTACGTAGCAGCAGCGGTACTTGGCTCGGCCTTTAGCGGTAAAGCAGCTGATTTGCGCAACATCGAAGCCGGCGACCCGTCTCCGGATGGCAAAGGCAACATCGAAATCAAACGCGGTATCGAAGTAGGCCACATTTTCCAATTAGGCGACAAGTACTCCAAGGCGATGAACTGCGGTGTATTAAGCGAGTCTGGCAAGCATGAAATTTTAACCATGGGCTGCTACGGCATTGGAGTGTCCCGCATTGTTGCTGCGGCCATTGAACAAAATCACGATCAAAACGGTATCATCTGGCCAGATCCGATTGCACCGTTCAAAGTAGCGCTGATCCCAATGAACATGCATAAGTCGCAGCGCATCAAAGATGCAGCAGAAGCTATTTATGCGCAATTAGTTGAGCTGGGCGTTGAAGTGTTGTTTGACGACCGTAAAGAACGTCCAGGCGTAATGTTTAACGACATGGAGCTAGTGGGCATTCCTCATAGCATCGTTGTTGGTGAACGCAACCTGGACAATCAGGAAGTGGAGTACAAAAACCGTCGCACGGGTGACAAAACGCTACTAAACTTAGCAGACGTTGCCAAATTTATTGCAACGATTTAATAATAAGAAAAAGGCCAACGCCTCAATTGCACCTCCGCATTGAGGCGAATATGCGTAAGGAGCGAACATGCAACTCACCTTCTATGGTGTGCGAGGGTCAATACCCACACCCGGCGAAGATTATGTGCGATATGGTGGTAACACCGCCTGTGTGCATGTTGTGTCCAGTGACGGTACCGATATCATATTAGATTCCGGTACCGGTATTCGCTTGCTCGGCCAACAGTTAATCAAAAAAACGACGCCTATCCACATTCTGCTAACGCACAATCATTGGGACCATATTCAGGGGTTTCCGTTTTTTACGCCTATTTATCAGCCGGGCAGAGAAATTAATATCACCCCAGGGCTTACCACCCTACCGGAACACGATGCCATTCTAAAACAAATGCAAGGCTCAGTTTTTCCGGTGCCTTTCAGTGTTTTACAGTCAAAAATTTCAATCACGCCTGTACCCGAGTCAACCAATCACTGGCAGATTGGCAGTGCTTCCATTGCGCGGCTCCCCATGAATCACCCCGGTAAAGGCAGTGCTTACAGCATTTGCGACAAGGGTATCAAGATTGCCTACATTACCGACAACGAGCTGTATCCGCCGTATAAGAAAGAAACCGATTTTCTAACCTTTGTAGATTTCGCCCGGGATGCCGACTTAATAATTCACGACGCACAATACATGACATCAGACATGCCAGCGAAAAGCGGCTGGGGCCATTCCGTTGCCGAAGAAGCGGTAAAACTGGCCATGGCATGTAATGCAAAGCGCCTGGCGCTGTACAGTCATGATCCATGCAGAACGGATAACGACATTGACGACATAGTGGCGCATTGCAACGAGTTTATCAGCGCGGCTGAATCGCCATTAAACATGTTTGCCGCCTACGAAGGACTTTCCATTGATTTTAGCGAATAGGCCGTACGCTCTTTGCCTGAATATGCGCAAATACGTTGCGCTTTTTTGTGCGTTGGCTTCGGTTAGCGCCTGGGCGCAGGACATTAATGAAACTCAACAACCAGAACTGGAACCCGGTGTGGAGGTACGCCCGAGTATACTTACCAAACGCTTTGAGTCAGATCGCACGGCACTGGCAAATGCCTTTTCTATTACGCAATTTCAACGCAACTATATTTTGCCCTATAGCCATGTTACCAATCCCAATGCGCTAGGCAATGAAGCGTTGACCAGCGACAACGTAGACAACAACGAAGCTAAATTTCAGCTGAGTATTAAATTACCGCTCTACACGCCGGAAAATACGGTAGAAGGCCTGTATTTTGGATTTACGCTTACATCGTTCTGGCAGCTCTATAACAGCGAAGTATCCAAACCTTTCCGTGAAACCAACTACGAGCCTGAAGTATTTTACCAATGGAATACCGATATTCGTATTCTGGGGTTTGAGTTCAATGCCTTACAGCTTGGCTTTAATCATATGTCGAACGGCCAGAGCGGCATTCGTTCACGCAGTTGGAACCGGGTAATACTGACTTCACTATTCAGTGACGATGATGATGTTTACTACTTTAAAACCTGGTATCGCGTGCCTGAAGATGAGAAAACAGACGACAATGACACCAGTGGCGATGACAACCCTGACATCAATCATTACTTCGGCCGCGTAGAGATTGGTTACGGTACCCGCTGGGAAAACTGGGGTATTTTGCTGCGCTTTCGCAACAACCTGGAATGGTCGAAAAACCGGGGAAGTGCAGGCATTACATTCAGCTATCCGGTATCTCCCCGCTATGAAGTGGTGCTTGATTACTTCAACGGTTACGGCGATTCACTGATTGATTACAACCGAAAACAAGAACGAATTGGTATTGGTTTCCAACTAGCACTCTTCTAATCAGTGTCTATCACACCCGCCGCCCGGAATAATTGTAAATGCACCGCCACCAGCGCAGCGATATCGCGCTGGTAACCACCGCCAATCACACAAACAACAGGCAGCTTGCGTTGTCTGCAGGCGCTCAATACCATTTTGTCGCGCAATAGCACGCCTTGTGTGGTGATGTTTAAGTGTCCCAAATCGTCATGTTCATGGATGTCCACACCGGCGTCGTATATCACGGCATCCGGCGTGTAAGTTCTGAGCGCCAGCAACAATGCTTCGTCAACCACATTCAGATAATCGTTATCACCGGTACCTTTAGGTAACGGAAAATCCATATCTGACTGTTGTTTGCGATGCGGGAAGTTCTTCTCGCCATGTACCGACAGGGTAATAATCTGCTCGTCCTGCTGAGCCAACAAAGCAGTACCATCCCCCTGATGCACATCTAAATCGATAATGAGTATTCGGTCAATACCGGGCTCTTCCAGCATGGTCTGTGCTGCGAGGTACAGGTCATTGAATAGGCAAAAGCCAGAACCATAGTCGGCACCTGCATGGTGGTAACCACCAGTAAGATTAAGTGCAACACCGTGTTTGAGCGCTTGTTTAGCGGTTAGAATTGTTCCTCCCACTGCGGTGAGACTGCGTATTATGAGTTGTTCAGACCACGGAAAACCGATTCGCCGCATGGCCTGGTAGTCCAACTGCCCGCTTATTAGCGCATCTACATAAGCGTGATCATAAAACCGCTTAAGGTATTCAACTGAGATAGGCTCGGGCGTAACAAAGCGATCTGGTTGCACGCCACGCGCTATCAGGGCATCGTAAATGCCCTGATACTTTTCGATGGGAAACCGGTGTTTTACCGGTAAGGATAGCTGGCTATAAATGGGGTGAAAAGTCAGGTTGTCTAACAGCATACTGCCCTTAACCGATTTGCGTTTAGGCCAATTGTACGCCAAAAGTTGACGTTTAGCTCAACGCCGACACCACCGATGTTACATTCTGTGCCATCTGTCCGATAGCTCTGGATATGCCGTCGTCTTTTGCCAGTGTGTGATATTCCTCAGAGGATTTCATTACTCTGGAGGTTACACCATCCAGTTGCCTCACAATCTGCGACTGCTCCCCCGCCGCGTCATTCATTGCAGCCACAACACTTTGTGTTTCTTCAATGTAGCGCACCAACTCCGTAAGCAACTTTAACGCTCGCTGTGCACTCTGGGCATTGGCGTCGGCGTGTTGCTGACCATTCTGCATTGCAGTCACTGCCTTATTGGCGTCTGATTCAAATGCGCTTAAAATGCCGTTAATTTGTTGAGTAGACTGCTGGGTTTTCGCTGCCAAGGCTCTTACTTCATCGGCCACTACGGCAAATCCCCGACCATGCTCACCGGCCCGAGCAGCTTCAATTGCAGCATTCAGTGCAAGCAGGTTTGTTTGATCTGCAATCTCATTTATCACATTCACCACGGTAAGAATACTGGCGCTGCGGGCCTGTAATTCATTCACAATGGTACTGGCATCAGTTACGGTTTGCGCTAATTTTACAAATCCCTGATTAGCCGATTCAAATGTTTGGTAGCACTCGTTCGCCTGCGTTTGTGAATTACTCGAGGCTACAGACACCTGTGTCGTAATGGCAACCAGACTTTTTACAATGTCATCCAGTTTTGCATTAGCCGCAGCTAACGCGTCTGAAGACTCATATTGCGTCTTTGCACCGCGCTCAATGGCATTGCTTACATCATCCAACGTATCATGAGAATGCTGCATCTGAAGTTGCGCTTCAGACAACAGCATAACCGTGTCTTGAAGCTTGGTTTGCAAATGGCGGGTTGCACTGGCCACAGCCCCTAACTCATGATCACTGCGATAAGACAGCGGATAGTCGTAACGCTTTTGTTCCATTTGGCGCAAACAGGCGGCGATATCCCGGGTCGGCTTAACCACATTTTTGCGAAGGTTGACTACCAGATACCAAATGCACACCGCACTTACTACAACTGATACCAGCAGAATCATCCACAAGCGTTGTTGGGTTTGGCTGGCAACGTCGGCTTTGGCCTGCCTTGATAGTAACGCTATGCTATCGGCCGTTTTCTGAAGCAATTCAGCGGGCTCGCGGTCGATGCCGCGAACAAAATTGTCGCCAACTTTAGGATCAAAGCCTGCGGCAACAAACGCTTCATAGCCTTCGCGGTAACGGGTTCCCATAGTTCCATGTGCAGCAAGAAAATCCTCTATGGTGGCAAGTTGTTCTGGTTGCAACTGCTGCACACTCACCATAGATTTCAGTTGGCTCTTTACATCACGCTCACGTGCCTGAAAACGCTCCCAGTATTTAACCCGGTCTTTCTCTGAACTACCGCGCAACAACACGTTTTTCCATTCCTGTACCTGAGTTTTAAATTCAGAAAGGACGTTGCTGATTTGTCGTTCTGATTCAACATGCGTTCGCTCCACTTGTTCAGTGTTGGCAATAAGCGAAAATGCGATGGAGATCGACAAGGCATTAAGTAAAACTAAAATACTGATAATGGCCAGCACCGGCGTCATGATCAGGCGATTGATACTGGTGAAACGTATCATGTGGGTTCTCCGGAATTTAACGAGACAGCTAACAACCACCGTCCGTGTGCGGTAGCCCACAATTAAATAACGATTGAGTGACACTTTTGTGACAGGGCGTTCAAAAAGAAACCAAACACCGAATGAATGTTATTCACACTCGGTTGGCGCGATGAAGATATGGCTTTTAACAGTCAAAGACACAAGAATAAAGGGACGCGAAGTCGGAATACTGCGCGCCCAAATCAAATTAGCCGTAACGGTAGATGCGTTAAAATTTAGCCTTTTGGCGACGGTTAAAAAGTAAACCTACACCGAGCATAAGCAACGCCATACCAGCTGGCGCGGATGCTGGTGTTGGAGCAGACGAGCCAGTACTGAGTGAATACTGCATATTGGCCATGCCATAATCCCCTTCAACATGCGTGTTGCAGCTCGTTAGCGACGTATTCGAACAATAGCCATAGCTATTGAATGTAACATCGCTGGAAAATGTCCAGGTGCCATTGCCCTGAATATAGCGATCACTTCCGCTAACGCCAACCAGTCGATACTGCATGCCAGCGAATAACGTGTAGCTAATCGCTGAATATCGATACGCGCCTATCAGTGGGTCCGATGAATTTACCAGCGTTGAAACCAATAACGAACCATCAGATTCATCAAATAAACCAACCAGAATGCCATTGCTTACAAAGCCATCACTCAAATAATCGTAAGCGCCTAAACCGCTAACATCGAGATCCGTTGCCCCCACGGTAAAAACCGTCCCAAAACTCCAGGAACCATTTGTACCCGGCGAATTTTCGCTGATTAAATTCCGAATAAAGGATGCATTTGCTGCACTCGATATCACCAACATCACCAAACCAAGCATTAATTTCTTCATGTTGCACCCCCAATTCATTAACAATTATTTAACATGCAACATTGACACCAGTCTA
>NZ_JBLBUE010000132.1:0-10075 GCF_047290655.1 Alteromonas sp. AMM-1
ATCAGACGATAAATTTAGTGGGTTTGTGTTTAAAATTCAGGCCAATATGGACCCCAAACACCGCGACCGCATTGCGTTTTGTCGAATTGTTTCTGGCAAGTACGAAAAAGGCATGAAGATGCGTCATACCCGCATAGGCAAAGACGTCCGGATTTCCGACGCCTTGACATTCCTGGCAGGCGATCGCTCCTTGCTGGAAGAAGCCTATGCCGGCGACATCATTGGTTTACACAACCACGGGTCTATCCGCATCGGCGATACTTTTACATCGGGTGATGATTATCGTTTTACCGGAATTCCTAACTTCGCGCCGGAACTGTTTAAACGTATCCGCTTAAAAGATCCGTTAAAGCAAAAGCAACTGCAAAAAGGACTGATTCAGTTATCTGAAGAAGGTGCTGTGCAGGTATTCAGGCCGCTGATTAACAACGATTTAATTGTAGGCGCCGTGGGTGTGCTGCAGTTTGACGTGGTAGTGGCACGCCTGAAGTCAGAATATAACGTGGATGCGATATACGAGCATGTCAGCGTTTCTACGGCCCGTTGGGTGTATTGTAAGGACGCTAAAAAACTCGACGAATTCCAACGTAAAGCCGAACAAAACCTGGCACTGGACGGCGGTGATAACTTAACCTATATCGCACCTACCATGGTAAACCTGCAATTGGCGCAGGAGCGTTATCCGGATATTGAATTTACTACAACACGCGAGCACTAAACACCGATATGAATATTCACGCTTTACTAATATCACGTTTTTCCGAAGCATTAACCGCAATGGGCATTTCCGATGCCCCCGTACCAGTGGCACGTAGCGGTCGCCCGGAATTTGGTGAGTATCAGTTTAACGGTGCTATGGCGTTGGCAAAGGCACTCAAGCAAAAGCCCCGGGATATTGCCGAGCAAATTTTAGCGCAGGTAGCTCTGGACGATGTAGCCAGTAAACTGGAAATTGCAGGACCGGGATTTATCAATATCCACCTGAATGATGACTGGTTAGCGGCCCAGTGTAATGTTGCCCTGAGCGATGAGCGGGCTGGTATCCCTGCGCAATCTGCTCAAACGGTTGTAGTGGACTACTCGTCACCCAATCTCGCCAAAGAAATGCACGTTGGACACCTGCGTACCACCATCATCGGTGACGCAGTAGTAAAACTGCTCGAATTTCTGGGGCATCATGTGATTCGTCAGAATCACATGGGAGACTGGGGAACTCAGTTTGGTATGTTGTTGGCCCACCTTAGCGACAAGCTCAGTCACAATGAAGTGGCAGAAACGGCGTTATCCGACCTGGAAGACTTTTACCGTGAAGCCAAAGTCCGCTTTGATGAAGAAGACGGCTTTGCCGATCGCGCACGCGAATATGTGGTAAAGCTGCAAGGCGGTGATGCGCAATGTCTTGCACTGTGGCAACAGTTTATTGATGTGTCTATTTCCCATAGCGAGGAAGTGTACGATAAGCTGAATGTAAGCCTCTCACGCAACGATATAATGGGTGAATCGGCCTACAACAGCGACCTGGCAAATGTTGTGGCAGAGTTAAAAGCAAAAGGTATCGCCGTTGAAGATCAGGGCGCGCAGGTGGTGTTTATTCCTGAGCTGGCTGATAAAGAAGGCAATCCGGCGGTGTACATAGTGCAAAAATCCGGTGGCGGTTATTTGTATGCCACCACGGATCTGGCCGCGATGCGTTATCGCAGCGGTACGCTGAATGCAGACCGCACGCTTATTCTTACTGATGCGCGTCAGGCGTTGCACTTCAAGCAAACCGAAATTGTAGGCCGTAAAGCAGGCTTTATGAAGCCTGAGCAAAGCTATGAGCATTGTCCGTTTGGCATGATGCTGGGCAGCGACGGCAAGCCGTTCAAAACCCGTTCTGGCGGAACAGTTAAATTAGTGGAACTGCTGGATGAAGCCGTAGAGCGCGCTGCAAAGCTACTCACGGACCGCGGTTCAGCGTTTGATGCAGATGAACTTAACGTGGTTGCGCGTAAAGTGGGTATTGGCGCGGTGAAGTATGCCGACCTGAGCAAGAACCGTACAACCGATTACATGTTTAACTGGGATACCATGTTAAGCTTTGAAGGCAACACGGCACCGTACTTACAGTATGCCTTTGCTCGCACACAAAGCTTGTTTCGCAACGCCGGTGTCGATGCCTCTCAACTAACTCCATCAATCTGTATTGCTCATCCTCAGGAGCATGCTTTAGCCGTGCAATTACTGCAGTTTGAAGAGCAACTGGCCGTCGTCGCCCGCGATGCAACACCTCATGTGCTGTGTGCTTATTTGTATGATTTGGCCAGCCACTACATGAGTTTCTATGAGGCGTGTCCGATATTGAAAGATGATGTCGACAGCAGCACGCGAGCCAGCCGTTTGGCGCTATGTGCACTGGTAGCCAAACAGCTTAAGCTGGGCTTGGATCTGCTTGGCATTGAAACACTGGATAAAATGTAGCGGTCCACAGAGGCCGCATTTCTCCATAACGACAGTATTAACCTTAAACAGAGCTTTACTATGACCAGGATCCTTGCTTTTTCAGGCAGTACACGACGCAACTCATACAACCAGGCAGTAGTTGAATGTGCCGCACAAGCAGCGCGCGACGCAGGTGCTGACGTTACCGTAATCAATCTGGCAGACTATGCCATGCCTATCTTCAACGAAGATGAAGAGGCGGAGTTTGGCATTCCAGAGCGAGCGCAAGCGTTTAAACAGTTGATGATTGACCACGATGGTATTCTGATTGCCAGTCCGGAATATAACAGTAGTTATCCTGCGGTACTCAAAAATGCCATTGACTGGGCGTCGCGTAAAACCGGCGATGAAGCTGTGTTAGCCGCTTATAAGCAAAAAGTAGTTGGGTTAATGGCTGCATCACCTGGCGCATTAGGCGGCATGCGGGTGCTGGTGGTACTGCGTATGTTAATGCAAAATTTAAGCTGTATCGTTGCGCCAGCGCAGGTTGCGGTGGGTAATGTGGCTGACAAAGTTGATGAGTCAGGCGCAATCAGCGACGAGAAAACGAAAAAACAACTCGCCGGTTTGGCCAAACAGGTTGTCGAACTGGCTACTAAGCTAAAAAGCGCGTAATCCTGCGCGCGCGATCCCCACAAACGACTGTTAAATACAGGCTAAATTGGGTAATATCGCGCGTCTTATCTACACCAATGAATTAAGGTTACCCATGTTTGAAGTTAACCCAGTGCATAATGCGATTCGGGATATCCGGGCGCGCAGCGCAGCGCTTAGGGGGTATCTTTGACTTCGATGTTAAATCGGAGCGCTTAGAAGAAGTTAATCGCGAGCTGGAAAGTCCGGACGTTTGGAACGAACCGGAGCGCGCGCAAGCCTTGGGCAAAGAGAAGGTAGCGTTGGAGCAGGTGGTCGACACCATACTGCGACTTGAGCAAGGCGCTGACGACGTTGAAGGCTTACTGGAACTGGCAATAGAAGCCGAGGATGAAGATACCTTCAACGAGGCAAAAAGCGAGCTTGACGAACTGATTGAGCAGCTGGAAGTCCTCGAGTTTCGCCGCATGTTCTCGGGCCCGAACGACAGTTGCAGTTGTTACATGGATATTCAGGCCGGTTCGGGTGGTACAGAAGCCCAGGACTGGGCAAATATGTTGTTAAGAATGTATTTGCGCTGGGGTGAAGATCACGGTTTCAAAACTGAGCTGATTGAAGTATCTGACGGTGATGTGGCAGGTATTAAAAGCGCCACCATCCGCTTTGAAGGCGAGTATGCTTTCGGCTGGTTGCGCACCGAAACCGGTGTACATCGCCTGGTTCGCAAATCGCCGTTTGACTCTGGTAACCGTCGTCATACGTCGTTTTCGTCAGCATTTGTGTACCCTGAAATCGATGATGACATTGAAATTGAAATTAATCCGGCGGACTTGCGAATTGATACCTACCGGGCATCCGGTGCAGGTGGTCAGCACGTAAACCGAACCGACTCTGCCGTACGGATCACACACTTGCCTACCAACATAGTAGTGCAATGTCAGAATGACCGTTCGCAGCATAAAAATAAAGATCAGGCATTCAAGCAATTAAAAGCCAAACTCTATGAGTTTGAGCTGCAAAAGCAAACTGCCGAGAAACAAGCGATGGAAGACAATAAATCTGATATCGGCTGGGGTAGCCAGATCCGCTCTTACGTACTGGATGATTCCCGTATTAAGGATTTGCGCACCGGCGTTGAAACTCGCAACACGCAAGCGGTACTCGACGGCGGGTTAGACAAGTTTATTCAAGCCAGCCTTAAATCAGGTCTTTAAGCCTTTTAACTGAAAGTGAACAGAATATGAGCGACCAACAACTCGACGAAAACAAATTGATTGCTGAGCGCCGCGCTAAATTAAGCGCGATCCGGGAAAACTGCCGTGCTAATGGCTTTCCTAACCACTTTCGTCGCGAACATTATGCCGACGAATTGGAACAGCAATTTGGCGAACTGGACAAAGATGCGCTGATTGAACAAGACAATCAGGTGAGCATTGCTGGCCGTATTATGGCTAAGCGTGGTCCATTCCTGTTACTACAGGATATGACTGGACGCATTCAGGCCTATGCCGACAAAGACACCCAAAAAGATATCAAGGCGCGCTACGGCTCGCTGGACATCGGCGACATTATTGGCGTAGCAGGTGCATTGCACAAATCAGGCAAAGGCGATTTGTATGTGAACATGACGCAGTATGAACTGCTTACCAAGTCACTGCGCCCGTTGCCAGAGAAATTCCACGGTCTGACCGACCAGGAAACAAAGTACCGTCAGCGTTACGTGGATTTGATCACCAGTGAAAGAACCCGTGAGACGTTTGTTGTTCGCAGTAAAATCGTTAATGGTATTCGCAATTACCTGACGTCGCGTAAGTATATCGAAGTGGAAACGCCGATGTTGCAGGTTATCCCTGGCGGTGCGTCTGCCAAGCCATTCGTGACACACCACAACTCGCTCGACATCGATATGTACCTGCGAATTGCGCCTGAACTCTACCTCAAGCGCCTGGTGGTGGGTGGTTTTGAACGCGTATTCGAAATTAACCGCAACTTCCGTAACGAAGGTTTGTCAACCCGCCACAATCCGGAATTTACCATGTTGGAGTTCTATCAGGCTTATGCTGACTACAACGACATGATGAACCTGACGGAAGATATGCTGCGAACGTTGGCAGAAGACATTCTGGGCAATACGGTAATCACTAACACCACGAAAGATGCAGAAGGCAACGTGTTAAGTGAAGTGAAATATGATTTTGGTCAGCCTTTCACGCGCCTGAGTATGGGTGAAGCGATTCTGAAATACTGGCCGGAGGCTAACGAAGCGGCCATTCGCGATCCTGAAGGTCACCTGGACGAAATGAAAGCCATGGCGAAAAAGCTGCACATTAAAGAGCCTGCCGTGGATGGGATCTGGGGTGCAGGTAAATACCTGTGTGAAATCTTTGAAGCCACAGCCGAAGAGAAACTGATCCAGCCTACGTTTATTACTGAGTATCCGTGGGAAGTATCACCACTGGCGCGCCGTAACGACACCAACCCGTTCATTACCGACCGCTTTGAGTTCTTCGTGGGTGGACGTGAACTGGCGAATGGTTTCAGCGAGTTGAACGACCCGGAAGATCAGGCTGAGCGTTTCCGCAAACAAGTGGAAGAAAAAGACGCGGGTGATGATGAAGCCATGCATTATGATGAAGACTACATCCGCGCACTGGAATTCGGCTTGCCACCAACTGCAGGTGAGGGGATTGGTATTGACCGTTTAACCATGCTGTTTACTGACAGCCCGACGATCAAAGACGTTATCCTGTTCCCACACATGAAACCAGAGAGTCATGATCAGTAAGAAAGCGCGCTATTTATAATGCCTTTATAGCCAAAAATAAGCGGGTATTGACGGGAACGTCAATACCCTTTTTTTGTGCCTGTTGCACCACATAGCCATTAATCGCATCAATTTCACTTGGCCTGCGATGGGCTATGTCCTGGTGCATACTGGAATAATTTTCCGCTGTATTGCGAACTACCGTGAGTACCTGTTCCAGCGCGTTTTCTTCATCCAATTGCACGCCACACGCCTGAGCGGTGAGACAAACCTCCTGGCAAACTAACTGTATAGTTGCTCGGTATTGCGGGTTGGCGAGCGCCCCATTCTTTACGTTTTCCAGCGCAGTAAGAGGATTGATGGCACAGTTGATGAGAAGCTTCTGCCACAACGCGGTTTGCATATCCTCCCGCCAGGTAACCGGGCCAATACAGGCTTCCATAAGCGCTGTTACCACGGGTTGAAGTTTTTCTGCCAGCGGATGGGAAAATGCCATGCCCAGCATTGTGCTGCCCATGCCGGTATGCTTTACCGTGTCAGCATTCAGTTTAAGTGCACCGTGGCTGGTGGTTGCTAAAAATACCGGATTGTCAGGGAGCCATGTCGTAGCAAGCTCAGTACCGCCCATGCCATTGTGAAACAGTATTACAGGGGTGGCTTTATTGATCCGTTTCTGCCATTGCTGCAAAGCATCGCCAATCTGAAAGGCCTTTAGTGGCAGAATTAATACGTCATGTTCACCCAGTTTCGCAATGTCATGCTCAGCATAATCGAGATGGGTAATGGTGCCATCCAAGCCTTCAACGAAGCGCAGTTTATTGCTGTGCTCCCGCACTATCGCGCGGTAAGGTAAATTTGCGCGCTGAGCACCCGCTGCGCACAGTCCCCCAATGGCTCCGCTGCCTACAATATTCATACACCAACGCATTATTGCGGTCCGGTCTTAACAGGTGTTGTGGATTTACCGGGCACAGCAGGCCATGTCAATGTTGCGGGGTTAGGTTGCTGTGACAGCCAGGCAGAAAAATCAGCATGAACATACGCGTTGCCGTGCTCAGGTGAGCAAAACACGTTGATCGCCTTGCCATGCCAGCTAAATGCAATACCCCAGGCATGCAAATACATGCGGTCCGCGTTACTGCCTGCGTAAAGGGTATCGCCCAAAATAGGACTGCCCAGACTCTTAAGGGCAACGCGAATCTGATGTGTTTTGCCACTTAACGGACGCACAATGAATGCCCGGGGGGCGCCTTCAAAACCCACACTGTGAAACTGAGTGATCGCCGGATTTTCCCGGCTTTTTAGGAGTATATGCTGACCATTTCGGCGGTTTTTCATATCGCCAATAATGCTGCCTTGTTTCTTCTTGGGTTTTTTATCACTCAAAGCCAGATAGTATTTTTGCACCTGGTGGGTGCGAAACAATACCTCAAAGTGGGCTGCTGCCTGTGCGTTTGTTGCCAGAATCAAACAGCCGGATGTGCCATCGTCCAGCCGGTGCACCAGATGCAGGCTTTGCAAGTGATGAGTTTGCTCAACACATTGTACAACGCCATGTTGCGGGTCGTGCATGGTTATCCCCGGCGGTTTATTAATAACAATAAAGTCGGGGTGAGAGAACAGAATATTCAAGCTGGATGTCTGTGTCAGGCCAGTGCCGAAAGATATTGCTGTGCAGCATCGTAATCCAGCTCATCGATAGCGGAACTGATCTGCTGTCGTTGCATCGGTGTTGCGCCCATGGCGTCAAACCAGCCGTTAAGCTTGTCCGTACTGATGAATTCATGATTGGTCAGTGCCTGCATTAACAACTTAACCGCTGCTTTGCTGTCATATTGAGGTGTTGCAGATGCACCTGACCCATCGCCTTCAGTGGGTAACGCATCAATAATGGCCACCGTTGCACTTACCTGTGTAAACAAAACAGTGAGATCGTCACTATTGGATTCTAACGATTTAATCTGTTGATTGACGATTTTGCTTGCATCAAACACAGCGTTACACCCCAAATTGCCTGACACACCTTTCAGTGTGTGGACCAGAATTTCTGCACCAGCAAAATCCTGTTGCTCGAGCAATGCCGTTAAACGTGTGTCGATATCTCTGTACTCGTCAGCAAATTTCCGCAACAAACGATAAAGTAATGCAATATTGCCATTTAATTGCTTCAGGCCAAATTCGAAATTAATAGGATCATTTATTGTTGTCATATTGCTTTTCGTTTCAACTGTGGATTGTTAAGTCAGGTATTTGTATATGGTATTCGCATTTGCTGTACACTTTTAGTTATATTTTTTGTTAAAGTGCTCAACTTTAGTTTAACGTTTTCCTATCTTCACAGACTGGCATTTAATTTCCCTGGAATCACTACATGTCGTTTAGATTCATTTTAGTCGGTTTATGTGTTTGTGCGATATCTGCATGCCAGTTCGCTAAAAATACACGTTTACCCGTGTCGGAGGACACCAGTAAAAGTGTAGCACAACCTGTTCACATTAATTATGAAAAGTATCAGCTTGCCAATGGTTTAACCGTTATTTTGCATCAGGACTCTTCGGATCCCCTGGTCCATGTTGACATGACCTATCACGTTGGCTCAGCCAGAGAGCTGCCGGGTAAAACCGGATTTGCGCACTTTTTTGAACACATGATGTTTCAGGGCTCCCAGCATGTGGCAGACGAACAGCATTTTAAAATTGTAACCGATGCGGGTGGTACGCTGAACGGCACAACCAACCGGGACCGCACCAACTATTTTCAAACCGTACCGTCTAATCAACTTGAAAAGGTGTTGTGGCTGGAAGCTGACCGAATGGGATTCTTATTGCCCGCAGTCACCCAGGAAAAATTTGAGATTCAGCGCGAAACCGTTAAAAACGAGCGGGCCGAACGCGTTGATAATCAGCCTTATGGCAAGCGTCACGAGAAAATTGCCGAAGCTTTATACCCGCCATCCCATCCTTATGGCTGGCTTACCATTGGTTACGTAGAAGACCTTGACCGCGTTGACGTAAACGATTTAAAAGCGTTTTTCAAACGTTGGTATGGCCCTAATAATGCTGTTTTAACCATTGGTGGTGATCTTGATATTGCACAAACCAAACAGTGGATTGAACGTTATTTCAATGATATTCCTCCCGGCCCTCAGGTAAATGCGCAAGCACCCGGTGTACCGCAGTTAGCTGAGCATCGCTTTATTACACTGGAAGACAATATTCACTTACCGCTTCTGCAAATCGTGTTACCTACCGTGCATGCGCGGCACGAAGATGAAGCGGCGCTGGATGTCCTCTCGAACATTCTGGGCAGTGGTAAAACATCGCTGTTTTACGAATCGCTGGTAAAAACCGGAAAGGCCGTGCAGGCTGGTGTCTCTCATCCGTGCAGCGAATTGGCTTGCGAATTTAATTTAATGGCGTTGGTATCACCCGAATCAGAAGAAAGTCTGAGCAGCATGTACAACACCATTCAGTCTATGCTGGACAGTTTTGAATCCCGTCCCTTTGATGACGATGCGTTGTTGCGCGTAAAAGCCAGTATCAAAGCATCGACTATTTACGGTTTACAAAGCGTAAGTGGCAAGGTGTCTACCATGGCCTATAACGAAACGTTTTTTGCAAACCCTGATCTCATAAACGAAGACATTCACCGATACAATAGCGTGACGAAGGAAGACGTGTACCGGGTTTTCAGAAAATACATTAAAGGCAAAAAAGCGGTGGTGTTGAGTGTAGTACCAAACGGGCAACCTGAGCTGGCTGCCGCGCCGCAAACTTATGTGCAGCCTCCCAGGGAGATAGCTGCGCAGAATGAGAGCGATGAAGGCTCAGACGGTATGCTAACAAGCACTGACCCGGTTCAAAGTAACACCGCAATTGACCGCTCTTTAGTTCCCGAGGCCGGTCCTGCCCCCGTTGTAAATGTGCCAGAGTTCTGGCGCGATACCTTTGCCAATGGTATGCAAATCATCGGTGTGAGCAGTGACGAAACACCCACCGTGAGTTTTACGCTGGATATGGATGGCGGGATGTTGCTCGACCCAATGGAGAAAGCCGGGTTATCACAACTAACCGCGATGATGATGAACGAAACCACGCAGTCCTTTAGCAATGAAGCGATGTCGAATGCGTTAGCTAAGTTGGGTTCGTCGATCAGTTTTTCCAGTAATGGTCGATATTCGCAGGTGTTTGTTTCCAGTTTAACGGAAAACTTCGACGCGACACTGGATTTACTAAA
>NZ_JBLBUE010000133.1:0-10062 GCF_047290655.1 Alteromonas sp. AMM-1
ACTCCCCGTTTAGGTAAGCTGTTGTCATGAAATTCTCGTATGAAGAAACGCTAGTTACCAAACCACCTGGCAATGGATGATTGCTGAAGCAACCACGTTGCACGGGCATTGGCGGCGTCGAGTTGATAAAACTGTATCTTATCACCTGGCAGGCACTGGGCGAAACGGTAAAGATCGCAACGAGCCACTGCCCCCATTTTTGGATATCCACCCAACGTTTGCCTGTCGGCCATCATCACTATTGGCTGGCCATCTGGTGGTACCTGTACACTGCCTGCCGCAATGGCTTCTGAATACAAGGTAGACACAATACTTTTTACCTCAGGCCCTTTCAGTCGCACACCCATTCTGTCCATCTGTGGCGTCACGTCATATTCACTGCTCAATAAACGTCGCCAGGTTAATGTACTGAATGCCTGATGCTGGTATCCGGGCACAATCCCAATTAATGCGGGTGAATCGTATTTGGGTATCAGGTGCGCGGGTAAACTGGCCGGTGAATTAAGAGATAGACCCGCTGAAATAGCCTTCACGTTCAACGTATCACCAACCCTGATTGATGAACCATCTTTGTGTAATCCACCCATATTTTCCCGCTTTACGGTTGAGGCACTGCCCACGATCGCGTCAACGGCAAATCCTGATGGCACGGCCACATAATGCCGAGTGCCTAAACGCTCCGGTCGAATATGCACAATTGAATTAGCGTTTACTGCAAAGCGTTGCCAGCAATCTGTTTGCTGGTTATCTATCAGTAACGTTGCCGCAGGACCGGTTACGCTCAGGTAGCAGTCCTGTTCAACAAACAATGTACATTCCCCCATTATTTCGACGGTGGGGGCATTTGTTTGTCCGCATAAACGGTTTGCTAATTCAAATGCCCGTGCATCCATCGGGCCTGACTGACAAAATCCCTGATGTAACACACCGCGACGCCCTGCATCTACAATAATGGCTGATAGCCCAATATGTTGTATTTGAATTGCCATGCCTCAGCCTTTGTCCCAAAGCAGGCCATGCTGCGCCGCAAGTTGTAAAAAAGTGGTTTGGTCGATAGCCGTAAACGATACTGTATCCCCTGCACTAATTAACACTCGCGCACCATCCTTTGGGGAATACAAAGGAATAGGACACAAACCCAAAAGATGCCAGCCACCTGGCGATTCACTTGGGTATACCGCAGTTTGCCGGTCTGCAATGGCAACTGCCCCGGCAGGGACTTTTGTTCTGGGTTTTGCCATTCTGGGCACAGTTAACGCTGGGTCCAGCTCCCCCAAATAGGCAAAACCGGGGGCGAAACCGACGGCGTAAGCCCGATACGTAATATTGCTGTGCAGTTTGATAATGGCTTCTTTCGATAATCCGGTATGCAAAGCGATTTGGTCAAGATCATTTGCCTGTGGCGCACCGTACCAAACGGGCAAACTGTGATGCAGGCCTTTTGGTTTGTCGGTACTGGCGTCAAGCTGTAACTGCGATAACGCACAATAAACGCTGTGATGGTCGGCTTGCCACATGTCAAACACTAACATCACGCTGTCGTAAGAAGGAATTAGCTCTACTAACCACTTGTATTTTTTCGCACTTATCGACTCAACCAGAGATTGAATAACGACATTCTTTTCTGGCAGTGACTCACCAGCAGCATAAAGGATCACCCCATCCTCCGCCGCGATTTGAATATCCCGTAACTTACCAAACGGCTTCATCAGTCGTTAATTCCTGGCCTTACATGGGTTAATTTTCGTTTGGTTAGCGCAACTCGCAAGGCTTCAGCCATTGCCAGCGCGCCAGGCGAATCGCCATGTACACACAGCGTATCAACTGGCATAGCCAGTACAGAGCCATCTGAAGCCACAATTTCACCGCGATCCATAATGCGGATAGCCTGTTCAAATGCCTCTGATTCACTTAACACAGCGCCGGGCAATCGACGGGACAACAAATAGCCATCCGGGGTATAGCGTCTGTCGGCAAACGCTTCAAACAACAATACCAGGTTGTACTGCCCTGCCTGCTGACTGATTAGCTTATGATCGGGATGCGCTTGCAACATAAGAGGGATGCCAGGTACCGAACACCCCGCTACGGCTTTCATAACGGTGTCACGAATGCGTGGATCGCGCATCATGTCATTGTAGAGGGCACCGTGGGGCTTAACATACTCGATTTCCATTCCCTGAACCGCGGCCATGCCTGAAATCGCCGCGATTTGGTAATGCAAACAGGCGACGAGTTCATCCTCAGACATAGCCAGGCTGCGCCGGCCAAAGCCCTGTAAATCAGGATATGAAGGATGCGCACCAACAGAAACCTGATGCTGTTTGGCAAGCTGCAACGCCCGTTGCATCACCAAAGGATCACCGGCGTGAAATCCACAAGCAATGTTGGCCATATCGATATGCACCATAATTTGCTCGTCCACCGGCATGCTCCAGGCACCAAAACTTTCGCCTAAATCGCAATTTAACATCATAAGCTGTTAGCTCTTGGTAATTGATCGGGTATCATGTTACCTATTTCGTATTAAAAGTCAGTGTTTATGATCACATTAGGCCAAATCAATACCTTAACCGTACAAGGTGAATTCCCGTTTGGATACCAGCTCGCTCATTCTGAAGATGATCGTGTAGTGGTATTACCTGGGCCCGTAACAGAACCGCTGGCAGAAGGCAGCGAAATCCAGGTGCTGGTATATACCGATGAAAACGGCCAGCTTACTGCCAGTCAAAAAACCCCCAAAGCCCAGGCGGGCGAGGTAAAAGTGTTAAAGGCCGTGGGTGTAACCGACTTCGGCGCCTTCTTTGACTGGGGTATTGAAAAAGACTTGTTGGTGCCTCGCCAGAATCAGGCTGTACCGATCAGCGAGGGCATGGTGTATCCGGTATACATTTACGTTGATCCTAACAGTGAGCGCCTTGTTGGTGCTACCAAACTGCATCCGTTTTTAAGCGAGAAAGGCACATATTTTAAGCCGGATCAGGAAGTAGAACTGATTGTTTACGCAAAAACCGAACTGGGCTTTAAAGTGGTAATCAATCAATCCCACCTGGGATTAATTTTTGCCAGTGAGGCATTCAAGCCACTGCGTATTGGCGAAGAAACCACCGGATATATTAAGCAGATCCGCGAGGATGGTAAAATTGACGTTAGCCTGCAACAGGTAAACGCTACTGGCCGTGATAAACTGCAACAGGACATACTTGACGACCTGGAAGCGCACGGCGGTATGTCTACCCTGACGGACAAGAGTCCACCCGATGAAATTTATGCCCGTTTTAACGTAAGTAAAGCAGCCTACAAGCGCGCCCTGGGTGCATTGTATAAACAACATAAAATCCGTCTGGACAAACAAAAAATAACGTTACTTTGAGGTGACTATGAAAGCGACAGTAAGCTGGCAACAGGCTCTTACCTTTAACGGTAAAACTGAATCCGGTTATCAACAAACCATGGACGGCAACGGCGAAGCCATTTCACCCATGGAATCCGTTTTGCTGGCAGTAGGCGCCTGCTCCAGTATCGACGTAGTTGATATACTGAAAAAGCGCCGTCTTACCATTCACGACTGTGAATGTGATTTATCGGCCGAACGCGCAGAACAGCCACCACGGGTGTTTACCGCCATTCACGCACATTACAAAGTGAAAGGCGACAACCTGACAGATAAAGACGTAGAGCGTGCGGTAGCACTATCTGCCGAAAAATACTGCTCTGTCATGTTAATGCTAAAAGGCAATGTAGACATTACAACCAGCTACCAAATTCTCTGATAAAACAGTGGTCAGATGGCAAATATTAGCGCATCTGACCAACAAAACACCATTCCCGCCAAAAAATAGCACTTCACACCATAACTAGCTGATACATCTGGTTACACATGGACACATTAAGTCGCTAATTTATTGTTTTAATTGCATTTATAATTTTATTAACAAGCTGGCACACCACATGCTCACTAGCGTGTATACATAAAATTAATGCAGGTACCTGACCATGGAAACTTCAAAACGCACTACCCTTTCAACTCTATTGCTTGCTGGCACCCTGCTGACTTGTGCCGGCCTCACCGGTTGTATGGATGATGCTGAAGCCACTAACGCAACAGAGAAAAAAGAAGAAGTAATTGTTAGCATCCCGGTTGAAGCTGAAGCAATTCGCACCGGCGACATCTCCTCGAGCTACAACACCACCGCTATTCTTGAGGCAAAAGAAGAAGCGTTTGTAGTAGCCCGGGCATCCGGCATCATTGAACACATTTTTGTAGAAGAAGGTGATTACGTAGAAAAAGGCCAGGTGCTTGCGCAACTGGATCAAAAGCGCTACGAACTGAATTTGAGCAAGGCCCGTGCTGACTTAACGGGTGTCGAAAAAGAATTAAACAAAGTAGATAAAGTTTACTCCCGTAAATTGGTAAGTGACGATACCTACGACAAATTAACCGCCCAATATGAAGCGGCTAAAGCTGTGCTGGCGCTGGCAGAGCTGGATTTAAAAGAAACCACCATTACTGCGCCCATAAGCGGTTACATTGCCGAACGAAATGCAAAAGTAGGTAACCTTACCGAGTCTTTCCAACGCGAAAGAATGTTCCACATTGTGCAGCAAAAAGCCCTGCAAGGCATTGTTCATCTGCCAGAGAGTGAAATGTCGGCCATTGCGGCTAAACAACCAGCAACACTTCGTATCGCTGCGCTGGGCAACGCTGAAGTACTAGGTTATGTTGAACGGATCAGCCCGGTGGTAGACGCGACCACGGGTACGTTTAAAGTAACCTTGACCGTACCCAATCAGGATGGCCTTTTAAAAGCCGGTATGTTTTCTGAAGTTGCCATTAACTACTCTACTCACCAGAATGCCACCCTGGTACCACGCAAAGCCCTGCTTGCCATCGATAACAGCACAAGCGTGTTTATTGTTGATAACGGCGTGGCGAAGAAAATAGATGTATCAACCGGCTTTGAAGATGCCAGTTATGTAGAAATCACCCAAGGTCTTACTGGCTCTGAAACGGTAGTGACCGTGGGTCATCACAACCTGAAAGACGCTTCTCCTGTTGTTATTGTAAAAAGCTAAACAACGGCAGGCGGAGAACACACTATGAGTATTGTAGATATTGCCGTAAAACGGCCGGTAGCGATCGCCATGTTCACCCTGGCGATCCTGTTGTTCGGTATGGTTTCACTGGGCCGCTTATCAGTAAATTTATTACCCGAACTGGCTTACCCTACCCTTACCATTCGCACCGATTACACGGGTGCCGCGCCAGCAGAAGTAGAGCAACTGGTATCCAAACCCATTGAAGAAACGATTGGCACGGTGAAAGGTGTTCGCACAGTGAAATCCGTTTCACGTCCGGGGCAATCTGATGTGGTGCTGGAATTTGCATGGGGCACTGAAATGGATTTTGCCAGCCTGGAGGTACGCGAAAAACTGGATGTGCTTCAACTTCCTCTCGACGTGGAAAAGCCGCGTTTGTTGCGATTCAATCCAAGTTTAGATCCTATTTTGCGCTATGGACTTAGTCTGTCTGTTCAGGATGGCAGCGACCAGACCGATGCCATAAAGCAGTTGCGCGTGTATGCCGAAGAGCAAATAAAGCGCAAACTGGAATCCATTGAAGGAGTAGCCTCGGTAAAAATTGGTGGTGCACTGGAAAATGAAATCCAGGTACTGGCCGATCAGCGCCGCATGAGCCAGCTGAATATCAGCGTAAATGACATCATTAAACGTTTAAAGGAAGAGAACATTAATGCCGCCGGTGGCCGTATCGATAATGGCAATCAGGCGTTTTTAGTTCGCACGTTGAATCAGTTTACGGAACTGGATGAAATTGGTCAGATGTACATTGCCAACCGCAACGGTACATCGATCCAACTAAAAGACGTAGCGACTATTTCAAACACCTTTAAAGAACGCGATGCCATTAGCCGCTTCAACGGATTGGAAGGAGCTGAAGTAGCCATTTATAAAGAAGGTGATGCTAATTCAGTAGATGTTGCCCGTTTGGTTAGCATTGAACTGGAACACATCGCCGAGCAATTACCCAGCCAGTACAAGCTGGACAAAGTATATGACCAGAGTGAATTCATTAAACAAGCCATCGACGATGTTAAGTCGTCGGCGGTGATCGGCGGCATTCTGGCCATGTTGGTACTGTATTTATTTTTACGTGATTTCTGGCCAACATTTATAATTTCGGTGTCCATTCCGCTGTCGGTCATTGCTACCTTCAACATGATGTACGGCAATGATATCAGCCTGAACATTATGAGCCTGGGTGGTATCGCACTGGCAGTGGGTTTACTGGTAGACAATAGCATTGTGGTACTGGAAAACATCGACAAACACAAACAAGCCGGCAAAGGCCTTATCAGCACTGCGCAAGCTGCGGCTGCGGGTACCAAAGAGGTGTCGAATGCGATCCTGGCCTCTACCTTAACTACCCTTGCGGTGTTTGTACCGCTTATTTTTGTAGAAGGTATTGCGGGCCAGTTATTCAGTGACCAGGCAATGACCGTATCGTTTGCATTGGTAGCCTCTTTACTGGTCGCTCTCACTGTAATTCCTGCTCTGGCCGCAAAAGCCAAACAAGCCGATACCCCCTTTGAAGCAAATCCGGAGCTTGAACACGTCGCTCCTCAAAAGCCAACCGGCATTGCCAAGGTGTTTTACTACCTTACCTGGCCGGTTCGCATGCTGCTGAAGCTGGTGTTTGTTTACCTTCCCATGCTTATTACTACCGTGATCATAAGCATCTGGCGCGTACTCAGCAAAGTATGCGGGTTAGCTCTGTATCCATTCGCGCAACTTTTCAACCTGGCCTTCAACGGCATTCAGGCTGCCTATAACAATATATTACGCGGCGCACTTCACGCCCGGGTATTGGTATTGAGCTGTTCCATTGCGGTTACCGCGCTGGCTTTTCTGTTGATCCCTAAACTGGGCATGGAATTAATTCCCCGTATGTCCCAGGGCGAGTTCTTTGTGGAAGTAAATTTACCAGCGGGATCACGGGTTGAGCAAACTGACGCACTGTTGAAAAAAGTAGCTGCGTACACAGAAGCGTTGCCGGGCGTTGCCCGTACCTACTCCTTGGCCGGCACCGGCAGCCTTATCAGCGCCGCGCCGTCTCAAGGGGGTGACCACTGGGGTAAGCTGAACGTGGTATTAAATAGTGGTACCACCGATACAGACGAAGCTCAGGTTAAAAACGCCATGCGTGAATTCCTGCAACAACAGGCAGGAGTGCAAAGCAAATTTGGTTACCCTGAATTGTTTACCTTTGCGGCACCAATACAAATCGAGTTGCAAGGATACGATTTAGCCTCACTGCAGCGCTACAGCGACCTGTTAAGTGCAGAACTGACCAATAACGATCGATTTGCCGACGTTACCAGCAGTTTGCGCATTGGTAATCCAGAGTTAAAAATCAATTTTAACCATGCAGCGTTAGCTCGTCTGAATATGGATGCGTCTACCGTGTCAAAACTGGTAGCGGCTCAGGTAGGCGGTGAAGTAGCGACTCAATACAGTATGCAGGATCGCAAAATAGATATTTTGGTACGTACCAATGAAGCCCAGCGCGATCAGATTGAAGACATTGGTCAAATCATGATTAATCCAGGCGCAGACCAGCCTATTCCACTTCATGCCGTAGCGGATGTGTTTATTAGCAACGGTCCCAGTGAAATTACCCGTGTTGGCCAACAGCGCGTAGCGTTAATTGAAGCCAACCTGCGTTATGGCGACCTTACACAAGGTGTGGATGCGGCACAAAAAATCATTCACAGCTTAACGCTGCCATTGTCGCTTAAAGCCAGTATTGCAGGCCAAAGCGAAGACATGCAGCAGAGTTTTGACTCATTAATACTGGCGCTGTGCTTGGCGGTATTTATGGTGTACATCGTAATGGCATCGCAGTTTGAATCGCTGGGTCATCCCCTGCTGATCCTATTCTCTATCCCCATGGCAGTAGCGGGGGCTATTTATGGTTTGCTACTTACCAATACACATGTGAGCGTGGTGGTGTTTATCGGCCTGATTATGTTGTGCGGTATTGTGGTAAACAACGCCATTGTATTAATCGACCGAATTAATCAGCTACGCGAACAAGGCCAGGACAAACACAGCGCCATTATCGACGCAGCCAATCACCGACTGCGCCCGATTGTGATGACCACCCTCACCACTATTCTGGGATTACTGCCCATGGCAATTGGTTTTGGTGAAGGTGCGGAAGTGCGTACGCCAATGGCAGTAACGGTAATATTTGGTTTGCTGTTCTCTACCCTGCTTACGCTGATTTTACTACCGGTTGTGTATTCCCTGTTTGACCGCAAGCGCTTTGATGTAACCAGTGCGACCGCTGCAGAAAGCAAGGAGACAGTGTATGGATAAATTTGCCGAGGCCGGTGCTGGGCTGGCGGCGTTTGCCTTGCGCAAACCCGTTACTATCTGCATGATATTTATCTCGTTGCTGATTTTTGGTATCGCTTCATCGCGGTTATTGCCACTGGAAAAATTTCCGGGCATTGATATTCCGCAGATGATGGTACAAATCCCCTACAACGACGCAACGCCTGCTGAGATTGAACGCATGATTACGCGCCCGGTGGAGGAAGCCATTGCCACCATGTCGGGTATTAAACGCCTGCAGGCTTCCTCGTTTGAAAATCGTGCTGAGATTTTTGTCGAGTTTGCCTGGGACGCCAACATTAAAGCGAAGAGTATTGAAGCCCGGGAAAAAATCGATGCTATTCGCGATGAGTTACCCGACGATGTAGAGCGTGTGCTGGTATATAAATTTAATACCAACGACATGCCTATTTTTCAGTTGCGGGTTTCCAGTGATCGCGACCTGTCAAACGCCTATGATTTGCTGGATCGCAACCTGAAACGGGTAATTGAACGCGTTCCAGGGGTGTCTCGTGTAGAGTTGTACGGCGTTGAGAAAAAACAAATCAGTGTGCGCCTGATCCCCGAGCGCATTACGTCACTGCACATCGATACTGATCAGTTAGGGCAGCGCTTACGGGCGGCCAACTTTTCAATGAGCGCCGGCCATTTTTTTGCCAATGACCAAAAATACATGGTTAACCCCCAGGGCGAATTTACCGATATGCGCGATGTGGAACAGCTGTACGTTGCGCCGGGCATTATGCTTAAAGACATTGCCACCATTAGTTTTGAGTTACCAGAACGCAATGAAGGACGGCATTTGGATCGCTCCTACGCTGTAGGCTTCAATATTTTTCGAGAATCCAGCTCCAACCTGGTAGAAGTATCCCGTCAGGTAATGAAGGTTATCGAAAAAGCGAAAGAAGATCCGGCGTTTAATGGCATAAACCTGTTCGTTATGGATGATGTAGCCGATTCCGTTACTTCGTCTTTGAGTGATTTGGTAGAAGCCGGACTGGTTGGCGCGTTGTTGTCTATTGTGGTGCTTTACTTATTTCTGCGACAACTGACCACCACGCTGCTGGTAGTGCTCTCGGTGCCCTTCTCTATTTGCATAACGCTGGGCGTAATGTACCTGTTTGACTATTCGTTGAATATATTGTCACTCATGGGACTCATGCTGGCGGTAGGTATGCTGGTAGATAACGCGGTTGTGATCACCGAGAGTATATTTCAACAACGAGAACACTATAGCAATCCAGAAACAGCCACTAAGGTGGGTGTGGGTAAAGTGAGTCTGGCTGTAATTGCCGGTACCACAACCACAGCAATTGTATTTTTACCTAACATTGTAGGCGTAAAAATCGATATAACCGTGTTCCTAGAACATGTTGCTATTGCGATCTGTATTTCACTATTTGCTTCGTTGTTGATTGCGCAAACACTGATCCCATTGCTGGCATCAAAAATGAAATCGCCCAAAGCACATCAGCAAGGTACCCCTTCCTACATCAACAAGTACCGCTCCATGCTGAACTGGACCATGAAAAATCAACGTAAATCAGCGCTGATTGCTTTGCTGATCCTGGCAAGTACTATGATCCCCATCGGCGCCGTATCCAGTGATGACGAAGGTAACGACGACCAGGGGCGAATCTGGCT
>NZ_JBLBUE010000134.1:0-10040 GCF_047290655.1 Alteromonas sp. AMM-1
CACCGGTATACCGCGCGTTCCACCACGTTTTTCAATTCCCGGATATTACCAGGCCAGTCATATTCCAATAAGATGCGTTTGGCTTTGGCCGTGAATCCGCTGAACAACTCCATTTCGAGTTCTCGCGCCATATTAATGGCGAAGGTTTCTGCCAGTAGTAAAATGTCTTCGCGTCGTTCCCGAAGGGGAGGAATGGTAATAACGTCAAACGCGAGTCGGTCCAGCAAATCAGCGCGGAATTCACCACTTTCGGCTAGCGACGGTAAATCCTCATTGGTAGCAGCAATAAGACGCACATCTACCTTTAATGAACGACTTCCACCTACGCGCTCAAATTCTCCGTATTCTATAACGCGCAGGAGTTTCTCCTGAATCATCCCGGAGGTATTTGCCAGTTCATCCAGGAATAACGTGCCGTTGTGCGCTACCTCGAATCGACCTTCCCGACGTTTGGCTGCGCCAGTAAATGCGCCTGCCTCATAACCAAACAATTCACTTTCAAGTAAGTTCTCGTTCAGTGCAGCACAGTTTAGCTTTACGTAGTTTTGATCCCAGCGTTTCGACAGGAAGTGTAAACGTGCGGCAATCAACTCTTTACCAGTACCGCGTTCACCGATGATAAGCACGGGCTTATTAAGTGGCGCAATCTGAGATACCTGCTCCAGAATCTCTAAAAAGCTGTTTGCTTGCCCGAGTAAATTGTCTTGTTGGCGAAACCGACTCATTAATTCCCTCAAAAAATAGCCAAATCGACCAATTAATAGTGTAGATTAAAAAAGAAGCCGATTCGAGTATTTCTTTTTATCAATTAAAACTCTTTAAAAACAAAGTGTTAAAATATTTTTTGAAGTTGGCAGGGTATTTGTATGGTTATAACCAAGATTAACCATTCGTTTTCAACACGAGCCAGAGGTAAGTAATTATGGGTATCTTCTCGCGTTTCACTGACATTGTGAACTCAAATATTAATGCATTACTCGACAAGGCTGAAGATCCGGAGAAAATGGTTCGCCTGATCATCCAGGAGATGGAAGACACACTGGTAGAAGTGCGTTCTGCGTCAGCCAAAACCATTGCCAGCAAAAAGGATATTGCGGCGCAAATCAACAAAATGGAAGCGGATGCTGCCGATTGGCAGGCTAAAGCGGAATTTGCACTTAGCAAAGATCGCGAAGACCTGGCGCGAGCTGCACTGCAGGAAAAGAAAAAAAGCAATGAAGCCGCTGATACATTGGGTAAAGAGCTGAAAATTGTTGAAGAACAAATTGGTAAGCTTCAAACCGAAACCGCTCAGCTGCAGGAAAAACTGGCCGATGCCAAAGCGCGTCAAAAAACCATTGTGATGCGTCAGAAAACGGCAGCGTCACGCCTCGAAGTGCGCAAAACACTCGACAGTGGCAAAATTGACGAAGCAATGGGTCGCTTTGAACAATATGAGCGCAAAATTGACGACATCGAATCGCAGGTTGAAGCCTATGATTTGGGTAAAAAGTCTTTGCACGATGAATTTGCAGAGTTAGAAGCAGGCGATAAAATTAACGATGAGCTGGAAGCGTTAAAAGCCAAAATGAAGCAATCTGCAAAGTCTGCTGAAAAATCAGCTAATGCAAAGTAAGTCATTAACGTATTTGGCTGATTTGAATCAGCGCGTCATATCGGAGGTATATTATGGATGAGGGCACGGTTGCAGTAATACTTGCACCACTGATTATATTCTTAATCTTTGTGGCGCCAATATGGTTAATCCTGCACTATCGCAGCAAGAAGCAGGTTAACCAGGGGTTAACGGCCGAAGATCAAATCGCACTGCAAGACCTGGCTGGTAAAGCCGAAGTCATGGCAGACAGAATTAAAACCCTGGAAGCGATTCTGGATTCTGAGGCCCCGGAGTGGAGAAATCGCGCATGACCAAGAAAACGATGTATCGTGATGCCAAACACGGCCGCATTGCCGGTGTGTGTGCCGGGATTGCCGAGTACTTTGGACTGGAAGTCTGGTTAGTACGTATCCTTACCGTCACAGCGTTTTTCTTACTGGCAGGGCCCTTTGTATTTGTTACCTATATCGCGTGTTGGTTTATTTTTGACAAACGACCTGAAAATACACCGCATGTCACTGCGCATCGCGAAAGCAGCGATACCAGTAAAGGATGGCGTAACAGCAGCGTAAGTAATACCGAAGACAATGAACGGGTGGAAGTAAAAACCAAGGTATGGCAGGCAGGCGAGCCACCAAGACAGGCATTCCACGACATTGCTAATCGCTTTCAGGGAATTGAGAAACGATTGCGCAAAATTGAGACTTATGTAACGTCACGTGAGTATCAGTTAAACCGGGAAATCAGCCGTCTGTAACGGCTTACCGAAACGCCGATACAAGCACTTTTAAAAGCCCGCTAAACGTTGTTTTAGCGGGCTTTTTCGTTAGCCATACCGATTCTCTGCGCAGCGAATAAATACCCCGCATGTAAATTTTATGTTACATGGGAAAGCCTACAGCAAAGCGTTATAGACGTGTTTCCAAACGCTAAAATCATTACACTTTAGTGAATAAATTGTTAACTAAATTCGGTGTATGGCTAAGCAATCAAAATATCATTCAAAAACTCCTGGTCCTGGCGGAATAATTCAATGGTCTGACGCTGAGAACAAGGTGTGGAAGGCATTGTACGAGCAGCAAATGGCGTTGCTACCAGGCAGAGCCTGTGATGAGTACTTTCACGGATTGACTTTACTCGGCCTGCAACCTGATGTGATCCCACAGCTTCCGGATATAGACAGAGCACTACAAGCTGCAACCGGGTGGAAGACTGCCGCGGTGCCAGCACTGATCAGTTTCGCAGAGTTTTTTGAATTACTGGCGAACAAGCAATTTCCTGTCGCCACCTTTATACGCAGTGAAGAAGACTTCCACTATTTGCAAGAGCCGGACATTTTTCATGAAGTGATGGGGCATTGCCCGCTGTTAACCAATCCGGCGTTTGCCCGTTTTACTGAAACTTATGGCAAATTAGGGTTGCAGGCAAGTAAAGAGGATCGTGTATTTTTGGCCAGATTGTACTGGTTTACCGTAGAGTTTGGTTTGGTGAAACAGCACGAGGGCTTGCGTATTGTAGGAGGGGGCATTATGTCGTCTCCCAAGGAGACGCTGTATGCCCTTGAAAGTGAAGTCCCGGTACGCCGAAACATAAACGTGATGGATGTGCTTCGCACACCGTATCGCATTGATATATTACAACCGCTTTACTACATTCTTGAAAACTTCGACCAGTTACTGGACATTTCCGCGATGGATCTAATGGCACTGGTTCAGGATGCCAAACAACTCGGCTTGTTTGAACCCCTATTTGAACCTAATAAAAAAGCAAGCTAACTGTACTAAAAATCCTCACCGTGCATACCTGATATGCACGGTTTTTTGCGCATTTCTCAAAAAATGAACAATTCAGTTTCTAATTGCGTATTAGCCTAGAATAGTTATTAAAATGTGATATTCTGTAAAATATAGTTTACAGCTGCCAGGTGTTTGGATGCGTTTAGAAATCAGTTGTCAGGACAGGCTTGGGATCACCCAGGACGTTCTGGATATTTTAGTTACCCATAACATTGACCTCCGTGGTATTGAGATTGACGAAGGCGGTAAAATTTTTCTTAACTTCCCCAACATTAAGTTTGAAGATTTTCAGCACTTAATGCCTAAGATTCGGCGAATTCCGGGTATTGAAGACGTTAAAACAACGTTATTCATGCCAGGAGAGCGCGAGCGAAATCAGCTGTTTGCAATTGTGCAAACCTTACCTGATCCGGTGTTTTCTATCGACAACCGCGGAAAGCTACTGTTGTGCAATGATGCAGTAACCAGCGGACTGGAAATGGACGAACAGGATCTGTTGCATACCGAAATTGGCGAATACGTGAAAGGCTTCAACTTTGGCCGCTGGTTAGAAAGTAAAAATCCGGGGCCACACAGTACAAAGGTGAAGTTTATTCAACAGGACTTCGTAGCCGATATTCTGCCCATTACGGTAGATGATTCGGATGATAAGGCCATTCTGGCGGGTGCTGTTGTGATGCTTAAATCGGAAGTGCGACTTGGTCAGCAAATTACGGTGTTTCATCAGCATGGCAAGGGCAGCTTCGACAAGCTGATCACGCAGTCGCCCAGCATGCAACAAACCATCGATGAAGCTAAGCGGATTGCCGATCTCGATGCGCCCATTCTGATATTCGGTGAAACCGGCACGGGTAAAGAGATGCTGGCGAAAGCCTGCCACCAAAGTAGCCGCCGTGCCGATAAACCTTTCCTGGCGCTGAACTGTGGTGCTATTCCGGATAACGTTGCCGAAACAGAATTGTTTGGTTATGCCGCGGGTACGTTTAATCAGACGCAGGCAAAAGCCGGCTTGTTAGAACAGGCTGCCGGTGGAACGCTGCTGCTCGATGAAATTGCCGATATGTCCAGTCAGTTGCAGGCCAAATTGCTCCGGGTACTGGAAGACGGTGCGTTTCGTCGCATTGGTGATGTAAACCCCGTAGCGGTGGACGTGCGATTTATTTGCACTACCTGTCAGGATTTGGGGCAATTAGTGGAAGATGGTAAGTTTCGCAAAGAACTGTATTACCGCCTTAACGTGTTGGGATTGGTTGTACCGTCGCTGCGTGAGCGTCGTTCCGACATTGTGCCGTTATCTGAAGCCTTTATTTTGCAGCACAGCGCAAAGCTGGGACGTCGCCCGGCTAAACTCAGCAAATCCTGCGTGGATTTTTTGCAACACTATCCATGGCCGGGCAATGTCAGACAGCTTCAGAATGCTTTATTCCGCGCGTTGTCGCTGCTCGATGGTAATGAAATTACCAAGGAAGATATTCAATTACCCAGCTGCACGCCCAGCATGACCTATGTAGATGAGAATTTTGAAGGCAGTCTGGACGACGAAGTGAAAAAATTCGAACGGGAGCTGTTGAAGAAACTGTATCCATCCTATCCTAGCACCCGTCAACTGGCGAAAAAGCTCGGGTTAAGTCACACAGCTATTGCAAACAAGCTACGAGAATATGGCATCAATAAAGCCACTGTAAAGTTATAGTTACAGGTTGATGAAGCTTGCAAAGCCGTTCTGACAGGCGCAGAACGGCTTTTTTTATGGGTTGCAAAAAGTGTGTATTTCGCTGTTACTTTTTGTTTACAAAAGCTGTAAATTCCCGCCGTTAACTCTCTTATTTGGCGGGCTTCTGTCGCAATAGGTTCTCTGATTATATTGTTGCAATCATGTTAATCGGAGACATCAATGACAACACATTCTAATAACTACAATCCTCTGGGCACTGACGGCTTCGAATTTGTCGAGTATACGGCTGCTAACGAAGAAGGCATCAACGCACTCAAAGCGCTGTTTTCATCGCTGGGTTTTGCCGAAGTGGCAAAACACAAATCAAAGCGCGTATGGTTGTACCGTCAGGGCGACATCAATTTCATTGTTAATGCTGAACCAGCGTCACAGGCTGAAGAATTTGCCCGATTACGCGGGCCCAGCGTATGCGGTATGGCATTTCGTGTGAAGGATGCTGGCGTAGCGATTGAACACGCTCTGGCTCATGGCGGTAAATTGTTCCGCGGAAACCTCGGCCCCATGGAACTGAATATTCCTGCGATTTACGGTATCGGCGAAAGCACGTTATATTTTGTTGACCGTTACGGCTCAGAAAGCATTTACGACGTCGATTTTACTTTCTACCCCGACTGGCAGGAACGCGTTGCCAATGTCGATGCCGGCTTACAATTGATCGATCACCTCACACACAATGTGAAACGCGGCAATATGGCAGTGTGGGCCAACTTCTACGAGAACATCGGTAACTTCCGCGAGATCCGTTATTTTGATATCGAAGGTAAGTTAACCGGACTGGTGAGTAAAGCCATGACTTCCCCGTGCGGTCGTATTCGTATTCCAATCAATGAATCGGTTGACGATCATTCGCAAATTGAAGAGTTTATCAAGGCCTACAATGGTGAAGGGATCCAGCATATCGCTTTGTCTACCGACGATATTTACAAAACCGTGAAAGAGCTGAAAGGCCGCGGTCTGGCGTTTATGGATACCCCTGACACTTATTATGATGCGGTAAATACTCGCATTCCTGGCCACGGAGAGTCGGTAGATGTGCTTCGCGACCTGCGTATCCTGATAGATGGTGCGCCGGAGCAGGACGGCATTTTGCTCCAAATTTTCACAGATACGGTAATTGGCCCGGTGTTCTTCGAAATCATTCAGCGCAAAGGCAATGAAGGTTTTGGCGAAGGGAACTTTAAAGCGTTATTCGAGAGTATCGAGCAGGACCAAATCCGTCGTGGCGTATTAAACGTTGAGGGTGATAATGCGTAATCCGGCGCGGTTTCCCATAAAGCAGGGTCTGCATTCAAGTCAGGCTCATGCTGACTTACCTGAGCAGGCGCTGTACGAGCGCGAAGTGGGGCGGGAGGGCTTTTTCGGTCCTGCCACCCATTTGCATCACAAACACGCCCCAACTGGCTGGTGTGAATGGGAAGGCGAATTGCGCCCACGCGCATTCGATCTTACTCAATTAAACCAGCTTGCCGAGGCCAATTCACCGTTTAGTGCGCCAGTGATATTGCACAATGCACATTGCCAATACCGGTTCTGGCACTGCAATGAGCCAATGCGGAAACTGGCCAGAAATGCTGATGGCGATGACTTATTGTTCGTGCACAAAGGCGAGGGCGACTTTTTCTGTGATTACGGGCACTTTGTGGTAACCGAAGGCGACTACATAGTGATACCCCGTTCGACCATGTGGCGACTGGAACCGCATTCGCAAATGCAGTTGCTGATGATTGAAGCTACGGACGACAGCTATCAGTTACCTGACAAAGGACTGGTTGGCAATCACGCTATCTTCGATCCGGCAATGCTAAAGGTTCCTGAAATCAACGATACGTTTCTATCGCAGCAGGATGAAAATACCTGGCAGGTGGAAGTAAAGCGTCATCAGCGTTTGTCGCGGATCACTTATCCGTTTAATCCGCTGGATGCACAGGGTTGGCATGGTGATCTTACGGTAATGAAAATTAACTGGCGCGATATTCGCCCACTTATGAGCCATCGTTATCACTTACCGCCATCGGCGCACACAACCTTTGTGGCTAAGCGCTTTGTGATTTGCACCTTTGTACCGCGTCCTATTGAAAGCGATCCGGGTGCATTAAAGGTGCCTTTTTATCATAGCAATGACGACTTCGACGAAGTGTTGTTCTACCACGCGGGCGATTTTTTCAGCCGCGACAATATTGAGGCGGGTATGGTGACATTCCATCCGGCTGGCTTTACACACGGTCCACACCCGAAAGCCTTCGCTGCCGGACAGGCCCATAAGAAAACCTTTACCGACGAAGTGGCGGTAATGCTGGATACGCGGGATGCGCTGGATATTACTGCCGCAAGTCAGGCCGTTGAGAACGCCGAATACGTGTACAGCTGGAAAGGTTAACAGGAGAACAGAATGAAGTTTGCTACTTACAAGAATGCACAGCGAGATGGTGCATTAATGGTGGTAAGCCGCGATTTAACGCGCGCGGTTTCCGCTGCACCGGTTGCCCAAACCATGCAGCAATTCATCGACAACTGGGATGCATTGAAAGCACCGATGCAAGCACTGTATTCACAACTGAATAACGGCGAAATCGACAGCGAAGCTTTCGATGCCACGCGTTGTCATTCACCGTTGCCAAGGGCTTATCACTGGGCTGATGGCAGTGCTTATGTAAATCACGTAGAGCTGGTTCGCAAAGCACGTGGCGCAGAAATCCCTGAATCGTTCTGGACCGACCCGCTCATGTATCAGGGCGGCAGCGATGATTTTATTGGTCCCTACGATGATGTAGTGGTGCCCGACGTTACCATGGGTATCGATTTTGAGGCAGAAATTGCGGTAGTGACCAACGATGTGCCAATGTGTGTTTCGCCCGAAACTGCAGGCCAACACATTAAATTACTTATGCTGGTGAACGATGTGTCATTACGCGGGTTGATTCCCGGTGAGCTGGCGAAGGGGTTTGGTTTTTATCAGTCCAAGCCTGCCAGTGCCTTTTCGCCGGTTGCTGTTACCCCCGATGAGCTGGGCGACAGCTGGATGAACAACAAGGTAAATTTGCCGCTACTCACGCATTACAACAATGAACTGTTTGGCAAGCCCAATGCTGGCGTGGATATGACGTTTAATTTTGCGCAGCTCATTGCCCATGCGGCCCGTACCCGCAATTTAGGTGCTGGTACTATTATTGGTTCAGGTACGGTGTCAAATAAACAGGGCACTGACTACGGATCTGCTATAGTTCAGGGAGGGGTTGGTTATTCGTGTATTGCAGAAGTACGCATGATTGAAACTATTCGCGATGGCAAGCCTTCAACCAGCTTTATGTCGAATGGTGACACAGTGCGAATTGAAATGCTCGACAATCAACACAACAGCATTTTTGGCGCGATTGAACAAAGGGTGCGTGTGCTGAACTAGTATCACGAACTTGCGTTACGAACTAGCGTTAAGAACTAACGTTATGAACCAGCGTTAAACTGCTAAACCGGTACCTGTTTCATGCAGGTACCGCACAATTAGGAAATCCATGATGAGTCTGAAGTTATATGGATACTGGCGTTCCTCGGCAACTTACCGGGTTCGCATTGCACTGAACCTGAAAGGGTTAGAGTACGAATACGTGCCAGTGCACCTGGTGAAAGACGGCGGCGAACAACATCAGGCCGCTTACGATTCACTCAACCCCTCGCATCTGGTGCCCACGTTTGTTGACGACGATGAGGATATTATTCTTAACCAGTCATTGAGTATCATTGAATTTCTCGATGAACGATATTCGGAACCGTTTCCACTAATCCCTGCCCACACAGTAGAACGGGCAAGGGTGCGCAGTTTGGCTCAGGATATTGCCTGTGATATTCAGCCGCTGGCAAATTTACGTGTATTGCAAACATTATCCCAACAGTTTGACGCGTCTTCTGAGCAGAATAATGCCTGGTGTAAGCATTGGATTGAAAAAGGCTTCGATGGTATCGAGCGTCGCCTGCAAACTCAGGCTGGCCGATTCTGTTTCGATTTTAATGTCACACTGGCTGATGTGTGCCTGGTACCGCAGGTATACAATGCCAAACGGTTCGGGGTGGATATGGAGAAATACCCACTGATCACCCGCATTTACAATAATTGTCAGGCGCTGGAAGCCTTTCAGCAGGCAGAACCAGAAAACCAACCCGACGCGCAATAGCGTCGGGTTACGAGCCTTGTAGTTAAATAGATAATTCGCGAATCGTTACTGATTCTTAATGGGCAACGCGGTGGTATTTTTCACCTGCTTTAACGCAAACGTTGAACTTAAATGGTCTACACAGGGCAGGTGAGTGAGTTTGGTCTTCAGAATGTGCTCGTATTCTTCAATACTTTCTACAATCACTTTTAACAAGTAGTCTTTTTCACCACTGGTAGTGTGGCACTCTACTATTTCATCAATCGACTGCACGGCTTTTTCGAAATCGGTTAACGAATCCCCATCGTGATTTTTCAGTGAAACATAAATAAATACCGACACACCCAAATTAAGCTTTTTGCCATTCAGTAATGTGACTTTTTTAAGAATGATCCCTTCTGATTCAAGGCGTTTCACCCGACGCCAGCACGGGGTATGAGACAAGCCCACCTGTTGACTGAGATCAGCCATAGAGATAGTGGCATCCTGTTGAAGCACGCGTAGGATTTCGCGGTCGAATTTGTCCAGTTTCATTAATGTGCTCGTGAGTAGGTCGTTATGATAGTTATTATGTGAGCATTATAATACTAGGATATACATCCTACAAAGTACTGGCGAAAAAAATTGCCGTTCTCCGGCGTAAATTAAACGAACAAAACTCGCAAAAACTGTCCTCAGCACTGTGCGCTAGTATAGCGTTTTCTTGCACTGGAACGGTTTACCCTATGTCTGTTTTTGATCACCCGGAATTTGATGGCCACGAGCAC
>NZ_JBLBUE010000135.1:0-9787 GCF_047290655.1 Alteromonas sp. AMM-1
GACGAGCAGGTGATTCGCCGCTCGGTAACCTTGTCGCTCACCACAACCTTTACCGGCCAGTGCAGCGAAGGGGTGATCACTGCTTGTGGCAAAGTAAGGGCACAGGGCCGACGCATTTACAGCGCGTCAGGTGAAGTGAAAGATGCACAAGGGAATCTACTCGCTTTTGGCGAAGGGACGTTTCGCTACCGCAGTCAGGACCCGATACCGGCAAATAGATAACCGGGTTACAGGTTTCAAAGTAACTGGAAAAATAAAAGCCGGGGGATGTAAAAACATCCCCCGGCTTTTTATGTGTTAAGAATCATCGATGTAGCTACGTCATGCTCGGCAACCACAGTGCCAGTGACGGAAATATCAGGGTGAGGATTAACACAATGATAAGCGCTGCTATAGGCATCAGCGCGCCTTTCATTACCGTGCTAAGCGGCATATTACCAATGTGCGATACCACATAGAGCACCCCACCCATGGGCGGTGTGATGAGCGCCAGATTCACGTTAATCAGCAGCATTACCGCAATCCAGATGTTATCCCAGCCCATATGCGCAATCACCGGCACCAGCAACGGAATAACCAAATACATCAGCGCCAGCACTTCCAAAAACATGCCCAGCACAAACAACACCAGGTTAATAATGATCAGCAGCGCCATGGGCGAAATATCCATGCTGATGATTGCGCTTAACACTTCCTGCGGCATGCGCCCAAAAATCACGCTGTGGCCCAGAATTGCTCCACCAATAATAATCATGGTGACCATGGCTGACGTAACCGCAGCGGCCATGAGCTGTTCCCACAGGGATTTCAGGGTAAGCGTGCGATACACCACAAAACCAATCACCATGCAGTACACCACGGCAACCGCTGCTGCTTCTGATGCAGTGAAAATACCCAGATAAATGCCGCCCAGAATGATCACCGGGGCCATGATCCCCCAGAAGGCTTCTTTTACGGCGTGGCGCTTCTTTTGTGACGGCTTCTGAGCCGGGGAGGTGTGTTCAGCATGGCCGGTGAACACCATAAACAGCGAATACAGCACAATCAGCAGCAAGCCGGGGATCACACCGGCCATGAACAGTTTGCTGATCGATTCGTCGGTAAGGTAACCATACACAATCATCACGATACTGGGCGGGATCATGCTGCCCAGTGTACCTCCAGCGGTGATCGCCGCGGCAATTTTGGACTCTCCGTAACCGGCTTTGCGCAGTTCCGGAATAGCAATCAATCCCATGGTCGACGACGACACAAAGCTTGACCCGGTCATGGCGGAAAACACACCGCTACTGCCAATGGTCGCGACACCCAAACCGCCGCGTAATCGCCATAAAAACACCTCAGCGGCACTGAACAGACGCTTGCCCATACCTGTGGCAGAAATCAGCTGAGCGGCCAGAATAAACAACGGGATCGCAACCAGAATGTCAGAGTCGATAGCCGAGTAAGCTTTATCTACCGCAATGTCGGTGGCCGTGTCCGGGCCCACATAGGCACTCAGTAATAGAATGGCTAAAAAGCCCAGCCCGAATGCGACGGGCAAACCGCTTAGCAGCACCAGCATAAATACCACGATACCCAGTAAAATCATTAGCGTATCCATGAGTTAGTGGCTCCCCTGGGCAATGTTGTCGATGGTGTGACTTAAAAACTGCAGGCTCAGCAATACGCCGCTAATGGGCACCAGACTGGCTGGCAGCCATAATGGCGTTTGCATTAAGCCGGTACTGGTATCGCCCAGCGCGTACATCGCCATGGCCATGTCAGTGCCTTTCACCACAAACATCAGTGAATAACACAAGCCCACCGCATTGGTAGTAATGGTAAGTCGGCGGCGCTTGGCCGGCGACAACTTATCGACAAAAAAGGTAATAGCGAAGTGACTGTTCATTTGAAGTGCATACGCTGCGGCCAAAAAGCCAACGGCCATCATTAAGTAAACCGAGAACTCCTGAATCCAACTGCTGGACACACCGGTGGTGTAGCGCACCACAACCTCGTAGCTCACCACCAGGGCAAGCAATAACAAACAGAATGCGGCCAACCATGCGCCGGCTTTGCACAAGGCATCAATTGTGTATTGAAATGAATAACGATGAAGCTGCATGGGTTACTCCTGAGACGGGGCTGGTTGGGGCAAATTAAGTTCCAGCAGACGCTGTGCCTGAGGGCCATTGCGCTGAGCCCACTCCTGCCATACCTGCTGGCTGGTTTGTTGTATGAGTGAGCGTGTGCCAGCGGGAAGGGCCGATACCTTGCCGCCGTTCTCGCTGATCACCTGCTTAAAATGTGCTTCCATGGCCGCCGATGCGCCAAGGGAATAGGCTTTTTGCTTCTCGCCTTCTTCCAGCATGATTTGTTGAATGTCTTCCGGCAGTGAATTCCACACGTCCAGGTTTACGGTCATCAGCACAGTAGGGAAGCTCATATCAGTAAGGGTAACAAACGGCGCAACTTCGTGATTACGCTGAAAGTACCCGGTAACAATGGCATTCAACATGGCATCGGCTACACCGCGTTTGAGCGCCATGTATTGTTCACTTTGAGGAATTGACGTATCGGGCGCGGCTTCTAATTTATGCAGTAAGTCGGTCACCATAGGGCTGGTGGCCAGTACGCGCAGATTCTTAATGTCGGCAATGCCATCGATACTGCTCTGGGCGCTGAATACCTGCACACCGCCACTAAACGCCGGGTAAACAAGCTGCAGGTTTTTCTCCTGCATGGCTTGCTGAATAATCGCCAGCGACTCGCCGGCGTAGGCATTGGCGGCCTGTTCCATAGTGTCGAAGGCGAATGGCAGATACACGCCTTGCAACAAGGGCACCGTAGCCATCAACCGAGGCTGCAATATGACACCCATATCAATGAGCCCACGCGCTACTGCACGGTGCATATCTTTGGGGCCGTATAGCTGCCCACCCGGATATTCAATGATCTGAATGCGACCCGCCGCCCGCTCGTTCACCGCTTCAATCCATGCATTGCGTGATTGCGACAGATAATGTTTAGGTGGCCCCCAGGACGCCAAGCGCAACACGCGGGGCGACTCTGCTTGGGCAAATGTAGGGATAAGCAATAAGCTTATACAGAGTCCAATAACACAGTGAGTAAATCTTTTCATTTCGACACTAAGTTTCGCATTGTGAAATTAATGTTTCATGTTATTCTTTTGCCGTAGCAAAAGTCAACGAAAAGTAACAAGTGATTTACAATGGTTTGAGGAGTTGGTGGGTGAGACTATTTTGGTTAATAGCTTGCACATCCCCACCTAGGCAGCACATAGCTATAGGTGCATTACAGCAAAAGCGTGAGCTTTTTTAATCGGGATGTAAAGTTACGTAGAATTTGCTTTTGGAGGACATTCAGGTAGCTGTGCGCATCCATTGGTGGGTTTCTTAATGAGCGCCTGTGATTTTGAGCTGCTAATAAGACTGCGGCGGTATCGAGTTCCAGCATGTCGCATAAAAACACGTCGGGGTGAATGGCAACAACTCCCAGCGGCGATAACACATCGTTAGGAAAATCCTTTAGGTTGAATGTAATGATCCCTTCTGCTTGTCCTTTCACTGCTGCCGCTAATACGTGTCGGTCTTTAGGATCGGGGAGATTGAGAGATTCAACAAAGGGTTCAAATCCTTCAATTAAGCAGTCTGGCATATGTGCATTAATTAATGTACGTGTTCTGGATAATTTTTCGGAAGATAGATCTGGTCGATTCTTAAGTAGATTGTTTATCCACTCATCGTGAATCTTGTTGGTGAATCTGGCTCTAAATAGCCCGGTCTGAGCCAGATATAACAACAAGCTCCTCAAGGGAGCAGGGTACATTACACATGCATCAAGGATTACAGTGTAATGTGCCATTCAATACCCTAACCCTAACTCCTGATCGAGTGCAGATAATTCATCCAACGCAGCCAGGCGCTTGGCATCAAGATTTTGTTTGTAAGTCATTACATCGCTAAATGCGACTTTACGCCTGTTACCTGTTCTTGAATACGGGAGTTCACCGGAGTTCAACAGTTTGATAAACGTTGGGCGTGACATGTTCAGCAAATCTGCAGCTTCCTGTGTGGTTAATTCGGCATGAATGGGGGTAATACTCACACTGTTACCCTGACCTAATTGGGTCAGTACCTCAACCATCAGTGTCAGTGCGCTGGTCGGGAGTTTAACGTGATGAACTTCGCCATTTTTACTCACCACATTTATCTCCTGCACACCGCCTTTGCTATTGAGTACCGCAGTGAGAGTTTGGCTCGACAACTTTGCCAAAGCAACCTCTTGCTCATCTGGTAGTGTTTGCAAACGTGTCATTTTCGCACCTCGGATATAATCGTATTTCGAATGTCATGTTCGTTCATTACAACACGCATTATCCGAAATATTCGAAATATGTCAATTTTTCGAAATATTCGAAAAAAGTGAAAGGCACTGAATGAGTAGTAACGGGTGCCTGAAAATAGTTATCAATAAAGCTGTACTAAGTGAGTGAATTTCGTACGGAGGCGTGATTTTCAGAAGCTGGCAGTTAATGCAACTATTCTCTGGCCGCCCCCCTAGCGCTGGCTAAAGATTTTATTGTGATCGGTAAGGTTATCCTGACTGTTATCGCGGTATTGTGCAGGGGCGGTACACCGTCTCAATCGTCTGTGTTTTTACACTGGCCGGCATCGTTATCGATGCGGCCAGTTTGATCAACAAAAGTAAGGCAAAGCTAAGACTTGTTTCCTGGAGTCTTGCCGGTATCCTTGTTGTAAACCTTGCCGGATTTTTTACCGCTGCTATTTCCCAAAATTCAGCAGCAGCGCTTCATCCACAATGCCGTTGTGTTTAAAGATCACGCCGTCTTTCATTACCATGTCTACGTTTCGCACCAGGTTCATGTATTTCAGCACGTCGCCGCGAACGGCGATAACATCGGCCACTTTACCCGGTGTAACTGAGCCGTAGCGGTCCTGTACGCCCATCATAACCGCAGGCCAGTAGGTGGCAGCGCGAATGGTATCCATGGCATCAAATCCCATGTCATGTACCCATACTGCCATTTCCTGCCAGGTCGACTGGCAATGAAACTTCATAGGAATGCCGGAATCGGTGCCTACTAACATCATGACGCCGGTTTCTTTTAACTGATTAATCTTATTGCGAATGGTGGGAGTGCGAAGCGGCGTAAGCTGCATGTAATTAAGGTGACCCGGCTTGGCAATAGATTGCTTAATGTCGGCAATGGTGTCGTCTTTTAATCCGCGCTTCCAGCAGGCATCGTCGAGGGCTTCCGGGTTCTTCACCAGATCAGGGTAGGTAAACAGCCCTTCCATGGTGGGTGTCCAGAACAGTAACCCGTCAAAAATGCCCGTGGCAGTGCGCTCTACCAGCGTATCCAATACATCCTGAGGATAGCCCGGCGCAGTGGTTAGCCCGGTATGCTCAAAGTTGTCGATGCCAATTTCCACCCCAACGCGAATTTCATCGGGCTTGTGGGCATGGGCAACCACTTTCATTTTCAGGCGGTGAGCCTCGTCTACAATGGCCTGGGCAACAGGGCGGGGCATATCGTCGTGGTCAATCAGTTTTACTATTTCCATCCCCGCATCGTGCAGGCGTCTAACTGCGGCTTTGGCTTCTCGCTCTGATGTTACTTCCCAGCGGTAGTGCTTTTGCCAGTCGTCCACCTTGGCTTGCAGGAATGGGCCGGAGGTATACAAGGTTGGTCCGGGAATTTCGCCCTTCGCGAGCTTTTGCTTTATAGCAACGGAGTCTTCAAGCGGCGCGCCTAAATCACGCACGCTGGTAATGCCAGCAAGCAGTAACTGTACGAGTGAGGCAGGCATGATCTCGTCGACCTGGCGGTCGCGATAGGCCTTTTGCCAGTGGGTATAGTTAGCGTGGCCGGTTAGCATAATGTGAGCATGGCTTTCCCACAAACCGGGCAGTACGTCGTGGCCCTCTGTAGACACAACCCGATAGCCCGCAGGCACAGACAGCGAATCTACCGTACCTACCTGCTCAATGATGCCGTCTTTAACCAGGATCACGCTATTGTGCAGAGGTTGCTCGGCAGTGCCGTCGATGAGCCGCCCGCCTACCAGGGCGATATTTTCAGCCTGTAACGGCATGCTGGCCAGTAAGCCGGTTAACAAAGTGAGTGTCGTTAGTAACCGCATTATTGTTCCTTATTTTGGGTTATCCCGATTTACGTTATGCTCACCGATTAAACAAATCAATGTTTTCTTTTGACAGCAGAACGATGCCGGTTGTGTTGAACATTTGACACAACATGGCGCAGAACAATAAAGATTGCAGGGAACAGAAAAAGCGTCAGCGAACACTAACGTACAACTGATGCCTGTTTGCAGAAAAGAAGCCGGTAGCGGTTACCGGCCTTTAAACTTGCGTGACTCCTTTTGTGAATAGTTCACAAAGCGGGTGAAGGCTTTATCTTTAGCACGCTTTTCTGCCAGCGTGGCTGAGTTCAGTTCGTCTTCCTTCAGTAGTTTTTGGTAGTTAGCCAGTCGCCGAGGATCTAGCTCGCCTTGTGCCAACGCAGCCTGCACTGCACAACCCGGTTCGCTGTGATGCTGACAGTCGGCAAACCGACACCCTCCGGCCAGTTGCTGAATATCGGCAAAGGCCGACACAATGCCATCATGGCAATCGGCTAACTGCAGTTCCCGCATGCCCGGCGTATCCAGAATCGACCCGCCATTGGGCAATGGCAAAAGCGAACGACCCGTAGTGGTATGACGCCCTTTGGCATCATCTTCCCGAATACCCTGAGTAAGCTGACGCGCCTCTCTCAGTAACGAGTTGGCGAGGGTGGATTTACCTACACCCGACGAACCCAGCATCACCACCGTGCTACCGGGTTTCAGCCAGTCACTAAATGCATCGACGCAGGATGAATCCAGTGCATTCAGGGCAACTACCTGTAATTGCTTATTGATACTGCGCACATTATCAATCCACTGCTCAGGCTGTTCGGTTAAATCGGCTTTGGTTAACACCACCACAGGTTCAACTTCAGCAGCCTCGGCCAGTGCCAGGTAGCGCTCAATACGGCTGGGATTAAAGTCTTCATTCATTGAACACACAATAAACGCGGTATCGACATTGGTTGCGATTAACTGCCAGTCGTGGCCGGTACCGGCAGACTTGCGTTTAAAGCAACTGCAGCGCTCCAGCAAACGCAGGAACTGATGCTGCTCGTTAAGCAATAGCCAATCGCCCACAACCAGTGCGGGCATGCTGGGCACAATAGGCAAACTAAAGGTGTGCGAATCAGACACCACAGTAAGCCGAGATTTGTGTTGTTCGGTAACTCTTACAGGAATAACGCAATCCCACTCTTCAAGAGTGAGTTGTTGCTGAAAAAAAGGACGCCAGCCCATAGCGGCGAGAATGTGAAAATTAGTCATAACTAACCCTTAACTAACGTTAATGTTTTCATTAAGGGGGCAAAAGGCCCCGGCATTAGCACCGGGCGATACAGGGTGGTTTTAGTTAACCCATAGCCCGGTCAGGGTGACGACAATCATCAATACTCTCCTAACCGTTGTTGACAGGGGGAGTATAGCCTGAGTTTTTGCGGAGGAGTAGTGGTTTGGTTTTTTCTATTAGTGATTCATCATCACAGCGATAGCAGAACTAAACTAAATGACACGTTTGGTGCTACCAACTATGACTATTGTCTGAGAACAGTAAAAGTAAATGACAGTATTGGATTCGTCCGTTAAAGACAACTAGCAGACGTTGAGTGAAAAAAGATCGGTTTAGTGCAAAGAGCAGAAAGCGGATAGTCAAAATATGAGAGACACATTCGCCAGCTTTTTTGGTAAGACCATTAGTTATCTGCCCCCTATTCAAAGTCGGGTTGAAACCATACTCTAGGGCAGATATCAGATAATCTAAACAGAAGCGATAACTCAATCGTTACTGTTGTCTAGGTTACTTTATTAATGCTAAGTTATTGAAATGCCTCAATAGTGCTAAAAGATACAATTTTTTGGGAAATTTAATATGAAATTAATAGGTTGGGTAGTTGCCTTTTTTTATCTTGTCTATGCAATAGAAGCTTTTGGCCATTACCAAACTGGGTTAAGCGGCGAATCTCTAATTGAACCTGAAGGTAAGGAATTCAAACAATCTAATAGCTTTCATAATTCAGATATTGTTTGGGCGGTTAATGTAGGCGGCGGGGAATACGTTGGACTTGACGGTATTCATTATCAAGCTGAACAGTATGTAAATGGTGGAAGACAAGGTGAAATAGATAAAATTCTAGGTTCTCAGGATAGTGTTTTGTATCAGTCTTATCGCGAGGGTGACTTCTCTGTAGACTATCCTATCGAGAATGGAGAGTACATTTTAGTCTTTCATTTCGCGGAGCCCTTCGATATTGAAATGGATGGACGATTGTTCAATGTGATTGCGCAAGACCAAACAGTAATAAACGATTTGAGTGTTCGGCTTGCGCGGGATGGCAAGCATAAGTCAGGTTTGGTCACCGCTGTTTCAAACGTAAAGGTGACTGAAGGAAGACTAAAAATCAGGTTTGAGGCGTCAGCGGGAAAACCTATTTTGAACGCGCTTGTTGTGCGCAAAAGTAATGAAGACAACAGAAAATGGAACTTGATTTGGCATGATGAGTTTGAAGGTAATACTCTCGACGAAAGTAAATGGACAATAGACGTTTGGCCAGCGTTCAAAGTAAACAGCGAGGACCAAGCGTATACTGCCAGAGAAAAAAACATAAGACTGTCTGATGGGAAGCTAATTATTGAAGCTCACAAAGAAAGCTTAGATGGCGCTGAATATACCTCCGGCCGTATTCACTCCAAGGGGAAAGGAGACTTTCTTTACGGCAAAGCCGAAATCCTAGCCAAGCTCCCCCCGGGCCAAGGCACTTGGTCTGCTATATGGATGCTACCAAGCGATCCTTACAAATATTCAACTACGTGCAAGCCTAATGAAGATTGGCAGGGAAGTAGAACCTGTGATGCATGGCCAAACTCTGGAGAGATAGATATCATGGAGCATGTTGGCCACGATATGGGTACGGTTTGGGGAACGGTTCATAACAAGGCTTATTATTGGATAAATTGGGAACAGCGAAAAGGCAGTATCATCCAAGAGGATTTGGATAAAAATTTTCATCTTTATTCAGTTGAGTGGACGCCAGACCATATCCATATATTTCTAGATAACAAGCTCTATTTCACCTATATCAATGAAGGAACTGGTTGGAAAGCTTGGCCTTACGACCATCCATATCACCTTATTTTAAATTTAGCTATCGGTGGAAACTGGGGTAGAGCTGGTGGTCCTATAGACAACGGAATATTTCCTGTTCAAATGGAAGTTGATTATGTGCGAATTTATCAGTTAGCTGAATAGGCTTAGAGGCGAATTAAGCCTACCAAAAACCGTTAGGAAATGTGTTTTATTGAAGTGCTAGCCATTAAACCGTTGAATACTTCTTATTTGGAGCCTATTTAATAAATTATGATAGTCAGGCTATATGTGCAGAACAATCATTGAAGTCCGGTCGGCTGAACGGCCGCTCTTGCACTTAGTAGGCATTCAAAAATACAACCTTCAATGACCGCAATTGTTTAGATTATCAGTTATCTGCCCTCCATTCAGTTCCACCTTGATGTCCTACTCTCGGGCAGATATCAGATAATCTTCGGTGGACGAAACCGCGGGATGTTACCCCTGTGGTTTGGCTATGGGGATTTCGATGGTGGATATGAGTCTGCTGTAGAGGATGATCGCCAAGATC
>NZ_JBLBUE010000136.1:0-9753 GCF_047290655.1 Alteromonas sp. AMM-1
ACCATTGCGGTATTTGATCAGGTAACAGCAAAATTGATGTCAGGCACAACGGAAATTACCGGTGAAGATCGGTTGATCACGCCAGCTATGTCGGGCGTTGCTGTTGCGGCTCCAACCAACATTCACGGTATCGACTACGACGTACAGAGTGATAGTTTGGTTGTGTCTGATGTGGGCAGTGCGGCCGATGCTACCGACGGCAAACTCTATGTACTACCCGGTGCCGGAATGGCCGATGGTCTTACTGATATATCGGTGTCTATTGCCGGTCCAGCAACTATGCTGGGCAATCCGGTGGATATCATGCTCAGCAACGGGCATGTTTACGTAGCTGAAAAATCTAACGACATGATTATGCGTTGGGATAACATTTTAAATCGCGAGAGTGGCGATATCCCAGCTGATTACGGTTTCAGCTACACCAAACCAGAGTCTGTCGCGGTTATTCCTGCGTACCTTTGGTAAATCACGATAGCAAGTAAAAGCCCCGGTTCACGGGGCTTTTTATGTCTGCGGTATATCTTCTGTTCAATCGTCGCTAGAAAATGTTAAACGCATTGGGGTTAAATAGCTGAATAACGCTTAACACCTGAATATTGGTTTCATCTACCGCTTTCGTTACGTCGTCGTCGCTCAGTCCTAATTCAGAAATCAAGGTTCCTGTTACATGAGACTGCTCACCATAGATATCGGCATTCACATTATCCAGCGCCAGTTCATAGCTAAGTTTGATGATTTGATTCGCTACATCCATACCTGACACATTGCTATAAATGGTAGAGATGGGCCCGTATATCGATTCAGGTAATCCCCAGTGTTCAATTAATGAAGCCGAAAAATCAGCATAGGTGAATCCCATGGTACGTTGTTGAATAACCGAAGGTGTAATATCGGGCGAGAGTGTAGCGCATTGTCGGGCAATGTCTGGTTGTAGTTTCACCATTGCCAGTTCACCAACATTATGAAGTAATCCGGTAACAAACAGGGTTTCAGAACCCCGTATGCGTTTTTGGTCGGCAAAGTACTTACTGAGTAGTGCACAACTCACGCTTTGTTCCCAAAACCGGTCCATATCAATTACCGATGCGTCAATTTCCTTAAACGTATGGGACACACCATAAGACAACACCAAATCGTAGGTCGCTTTAGTGCCAATAACCTGAATGGCTTTGGTGACGGTATCTATACTGTGTGGGAATCGATAGAACGCACTGTTGGCTATTTTTAATAACTGTGTAGTGAGAGATGGGTCAAAGGCAATGATTTCCGCTACGTCATCCAAATTGCTGGCAGGGTCTTCGATGCATTCTTTTAGCTGGGTAACCGAGTCAGGAAGCACAAAAACCGATTCTGCCTGTTGTACTAATTCTGCTAAATTCATAGTCCACTTCAATCTGTTTATTTGGCCTTCAGCTACGGTTATGCAACCTGAGTATGAACGGGCGGCATCGCAACACAACGTTGAATGAAAGAGAGGGGGAGCATGAACGGTGTGATGAATGAAGTTACTGCTACTACACGTTCAACGACCACTGCACTTTAATTAACTATAGTTCACAACGACACTTTCTATAGCTCTTTTTGGCGATTTTTATTCGTCTGCCATTCAGATTATCCCGTTTTACAACATAAAGCATGTTGAAACTATCGATTATTTTATGAGCACAGCTTCACTACACTCTCTTTGATAAAAATAAGGAGTTAGCCATGTTCACAAAACACATCAGGGTTATATCTGTGCTGTGGGTTGTCGTTGGTACATTTGCCAGCAGTGTACACGCAGCAGTAACAGAAGAAGACATAATTGCCTTATCTCTTGGCGCCTATGGACGCTTCCCTCTGCTTGATTCAACCATGTCAATTCACGACAATCACGCATTGTATGATCAGGCCAGAAGTACCCTGGCTGTAGGTATTGAGTTTAAAAATGTCCATGATGATTTGCTGGCAGAGAATCTGATTGTCTATGTTAATGGTTACGACGTTACCTATTTGGATCCCGGCACGGCTTATACGGTGTTTATTCCCTCAGGAAATCCAGCGAATCCCTATGGTGAAGCCGGTGCATTTTTGGAATACCCGCTTAATCTTACCAAGCAATATCCGCTGGCAAATATCACCGCAGAATTGATCCACATGGATACCGGTATTGTCATCGCGCGTGAAAAGGTGGTAGTGCTCGAAACCACGCAGGACAATCTAACGGGATTTACTGGCGTGCCTTCTGTTAACGAAGGGCTCAATTTCCAGCTCACCGGTTATGGTATTGGTGGTGACGGTGACGGTAATCCTACTGGGCTTGAACACAATGTGTCTGAAACCTTCCCCGTGCCCAGTCATGCCTATTTTACCAATGAACTGAACCAGGCCGTACAGGCAATTCCAACGACTACTCGTACCGAGTTAGAAGCGTGTATTGAGCTGGATAAACTCGACGACAATCGGTTTTCAAATATTCTCGAGTTTCCTGCGTATGCTGAAGCCTTTGCTATTGCGACAGCAACGTACGCAGCATTTGAAGGGTGCAGGTCAAGTGGCCTCGGCGCTGCGGTGTGTAGCCGCTCGTGTGTGAAAAAGCCGCCGCTTGCCAAACATTTTAAATTATGTGTGAATACGATGGAGGGTGAACCTGTAAGCGGCGCGATTGGCAATACGCATGATATTGAATTATCCGCGCTTACCAATTCTTCTGTAAACGAAGGACTCATTCGGGCCGATGTTGAATTGCACGATTTTCGCGGCGATGTTGATATTCATTTACAGGACATGAGTATTGAGTGGCGCAATGATAATCGTTGTATTGGACGGCCCCGAGCAGATATCCCGCAGTCTCAGGTTGACGACCGGGACTGGTTGAGCGAATTTGCCGTTTGCCATACAACGATCACTGCCAATACAGTGGATTCCACTGCGCGCCGCGGTGTATCACCGGTTTATGGTATCTTCTCTCCCACAGATGACACCTCGCAAATTGAAGTGGACGATGCAACGCTGGGCGTATTAAAACTGGTTCAGCCTACTGAAAACGCCAGTGTTGGGGCATGTGCTGAAACCTTCCTGAATCAGACCGCCAAAGATATCGTGCGTCACTTTTCGCCCAAAATGGAAAAGGCCGTTAACGACACCTTTAACGCGAATTCACCCGATACCATGCTAGCAGAAACCATTGAACTAGCTTTGCAACCTCTGGAACTGGTGGATATAAAAAGCACGGGCATAGAGATGAACCATACCTTTGAAAGTATCAAAACAGCGCCAGAATCCGGTCTGACAATAAAATATCGTTCAAGCTTTACGCCATTGGTAACGGAAAGCCTTGGGGTGCCTGTGTCCAGATACGTGGTGCAGGGTACACCAATGTACAGTGACTTATTTTACTCACTGGATAATTACGGTAATACGGTGTCGTCGAATCATGGATATACTTCTTCATGGCTAAATCACTTGATGTACGCGAAAGGTCAGTCATTTATTTTAAATAAAACCTTCACGTTTACTGAAGCCCAGTTGGGGACCAAGGAATTCGGTGACAGCACGCAAACTTTCGACGGTAGTGTGTTAACCGAGATTCATCCCGGCCTGGATTATCTGAAAGGTCAAACGGTGGAAATTGGCATGTATCGCAATTTGAACCCGTTTTTCTATCAGGTTGAAGATCCCAATCCTGTTGATTTAGTACCACTGGTTGGATCCCCTAACAGTTTTATAATGGAAGGTGTCCGCGTGGTGGTGAAAGCACCCAATGAAGTGCTATCAAACGGAGAGACGGTTATCGGCGAAACCTTTATTGAGCTCTCGCTGGGCTTGTTTGAAGAAGAGTTTGATTTATTCCACGATGAAGCTTTTCAAGTCCCGTATCTTGAACCTACGTTGATTGCCGATTTGGTGAATAAAATGTCGATGGACATTATCAGCTTTAACAGCCCGAGCTGTGCCAAAATCAAGCATGAACGCGGTACCGCTGACTATGGCGCGTGTGAGAGAGTCATTGAACGGGGGCTAAAAGCCTTTATGTATGACCATCTGTATACCATGATGGATGAACTGTTAAGCGATATCCCTGCCGTTCAGTACTACGTGTCGGAATCCGACGATAAGCAGGTGCAGCAGCAAATTCAACAAACATCCCGGTTCCACAACATGGGGCGTGTGAATATTGCAGGCTATCTGCCCAATTAGAAACGTGCAGTATGAGTTAAAGCCGGGTAAATACCCGGCTTTGTTATTTTTGCATGGAAAATCGACTGATTAAGAAGTCACCGAAAGCCCGGGCTGCCGGTGATATTTGTGACTTGCCTGGAAACAGCAGCGCAATATCAAACGTCAGAATGGCCTGATCGGGGAAGAGCCTGACCAACTGCCCACTGTTAACGGCATCTTCAACCATATAGTCGGGCAAAAAGGCAACACCCAGACCCGCGACGGCCACCTCACGCGACGCATCCCCACAGTCAGTCCACACCGGGCCTTGCACATGCTGTTCGGGTTGCAGTGGCCAGTAATTTTTAAAGCGGGGAACAGTACAAATTGCGCAGGGCATGGATGCAATATCACTTAATTGTGTTGGCATGCCGAACTTTTTGAGTAATGACGGGGCGGCAACCAGCCAAATCTCACAATTAGCCAGGTGACGGGCGACCATAGAAGAATCGTCCAGTCGTGTTACGCGAATAGATATATCCGCCCCCTGAGCTGATAAATCAATGCGATCATCGCTAAGCAGCCAATGGATGGTCAGTTTGGGGTATTGCTCAACAAAGTCGGGAAGCAATGGAATCAATCGCTTCTGAGCAAAAGTGGTTGTGCAGGCTACCCGAAGCTCACCTTCAACATTTTCAAGCGGTAGTTGTGCCATTTCATTGAGTGTACTGATTGACTCAATAATTGCTTCACATTGTGGGAACAAGCGTTTGCCCGCATCATTCAGGGCGACGTTTCGGGTGGTTCTGAGCAATAGCGGTTGGCCAATGTATTGTTCAAATTCCTTTACCAACCGACTTACCGACGTTGCAGAACAGTTCAGGCGTTCGGCGCCCGCGTTAAAACTACCGTATTTCACTACGGTTACAAATGCCTGCAACGCTTTGGTGTTTTTCATTCCTACAACATACAAGGTCGACTTGTTTGTCTTATTTTTAATCTAATCTGCCAAAGGTTGCAAACATGGATACGCTGAGTTGACGCGTGCTGATGGTTGTAGCCGTTTATTAATCAACGAAAAAGAACGCCATAGGGCGCTCTTTAATGGTGACATCTATTTGTGGGAGATTACGAGTGCATCGCACTTAAGTGCGCTTCAAATTCTTCGTAAGTGCCATCAAAATGCGTGATCTTCTGGTCTTTAATCTCTATCACCTGAGAGGCAATGGAGCTAACGAATTCCCGATCGTGGCTTACAAAAATAACCGTACCTTCAAACGCTAGTAAAGCATTGTTCAGGGCTTCAATGGATTCCATATCCAGGTGGTTGGTGGGTTCATCCATCACCAGCACGTTAATGTCCTGTAGCATGATTTTGCCAAAAAGCAGGCGGTTTTTCTCTCCACCCGAACACACACTGACTTTCTTGTTGAAGTCGTCAGAGCCAAATAGCAAACGGCCAAGCATGCCTTTAACCTGCAGATCGTCGTGTTTTGGCTGACGCCACTGTGACATCCAGTCAAACATGGTCATGTCGTTGGCAAAGTCTTTTGAACTGTCTTGTGGAACGTAACCAACAGCCGCATTTTCGGCCCATTTTACGGTACCTTCATTGGCGGTTATGTCGTTAATCAAACATTTTAAAAAGGTCGTTTTACCGGCACCGTTTTCACCAATGATAGCCAGTTTTGAACCTGCTTCCAGCAACAGATTTGCGCCACTGAATAGTGGTGTATCTGTGTAGCCGTGTCCCAATTCTTCCAGGGTGATAGCCAGTCGGTGCAGTTTTTTGTGTTGTTTAAACTGAATAAAGGGCTTGCGACGGCTGGATGACTTGATGTCGGCAAGTTCGATCTTTTCCAGACGTCTGGCTCGCGACGTAGCCTGCTTGGCTTTTGACGCGTTTGCCGAGAAGCGGGCGACGAAGCTTTGTAATTCTTCAATTTCAGCACTCTTTTTGGCATTTTCATTATGCAGCTGTTCCTGCACCAGTGCCGCAGCAGCAACGAATGCATCATAGTTGCCCGGATAAATTCGCAGGTCGCCATAATCGATATCGGCCATATGCGTACATACCGAGTTTAAGAAGTGACGATCGTGCGAAATAATGATCATGGTAGACTTTCGCTTATTCAGCTCTTCTGCCAACCAGTGAATCGTATAGATATCCAGGTTGTTTGTTGGTTCGTCTAACAGCAGCACGTCCGGATCGGCAAACAGCGCTTGGGCTAACAACACCCGTACTTTACGACCAGGCGCTACTTCGCGCATTAAGCCGAAGTGGTAGCTTTCTTCAATACCGGCGGCAATGAGTATATCGCCTGCACGGGATTCCGCAGTGTAGCCATCCATTTCGGCAAATTGTACTTCTAATTCAGCGACTTCCATGCCTTCAGCTTCGGACATATCCGCTTTGGCGTAAATTTCGTCACGGCGCTTTTTTACTTCCCACAGTTCGCGATCGCCCATGATCACTGCGTCAACAACGCTCATGTCTTCAAAGGCAAACTGATCCTGATTCAGGATCCCGAGTTTAGTTCCAGGGGACAGTGAGACGTTACCTGCGGTGGGGGTTAACTTGCCGCTCAGAATTTTCATGAATGTGGATTTGCCACAGCCATTTGCGCCAATCAGGCCATAGCGATTACCGTTGCCAAATTTGGCAGAAATATTTTGAAATAATGGCGATGAGCCAAATTGCATTGTGATGTTGGCAGTGGTTATCAAAACTGTACTTCCGGGCTTGAAAAAAAGAGTGGCTAATGTTGCTTGCGTCGCGCAGTTGAGCTGCCTCACGCGCGGCGCGCAATATAATGGTTAAGGGCCAAAGTGTAAAGCCTGTGCGGCGAAATTTTCGCCAAATTTCGGTATTTGTCGTTAGACGGACAAAGGCGTGCTAGTGTGGTGTTTGTACTACAGACTCTTAACGTATACTGGTACAGTGTATCAATACAGCGCTTTTTCACTGAAGCCTTGCACTGGCATCATCCACTCCTGCTCAAATTTAGAGTGTGTCATTCAACGGAGGAAACACATATGAGTTATACCCTGATCATTGGTAACAAAAACTATTCTTCATGGTCGATGAGGGCCTGGTTATTACTGGAGTTTCTGGGCGTATCCTATGAGGAAATATCCATAGATTTGTACACGGTGTCTACTAATGACGAAGTGCGGAAATTAGGCGGCGAAACCGGCCTCGTGCCGGTTTTAAAAGACGGCACGCTCACGATTTGGGAAACGTCGGCCATTATTGAATACCTTTATGAATCGTTTGCGCAGGTTTGGCCAGCAGACAAGGCGTTACGAGCCCGAGCAAGAAGCATTTGTGGTGAAGTGTATTCGGGTATGAGCGCTTTGCGTAATGCCATGCCGGTAAATACCCGGGCGCGATTTAATCTCACGGGCATTTCGTCTGCCGCGAATGCCGACATAAACAGAGTGGTTCAGATTTGGGAAGACTCTCTGACGTTATCAGGTGGCCCCTGGTTGTTCGGTGAATTCAGCGCTGCAGATATAGTGTTTGCCCCAATCGCTACTCGATTCCAAACTTACGGCGTTAAACTCACCGGTGATGCAAGCACTTATCAGGCACGTATTTTGAGTCATCCATTAATGGTAAAGTGGCTGGCAATGGGTAAAGCGGAACCGCAGGTAATTCCTCTGTTTGAAGAAAAGTTCAGTGCGTTTCGGGTTGTTAATCCTGATAGCAATAACAATTGATCGGGAAGCGTGTTAGGGGAGTTTTTACCTTTTATACCCTGGTGATTAAACAAACAACGGATGCTGGAGCATGGACGAAAAAAATAATGCGAGTAAAAAACTGACAATGGGCATTGGTGTTGGAGTGGCTATTGGCGTGGCATTGGGTGTAGCACTGGATAACGCAGCATTGGGTATAGGCGTGGGCGTTGCTATTGGTGCAGCCCTAATCACCACCGCAAAAAACAAACCCTGAGCTTGAGGCCGCACTTCGTCGATTGCGGCTTTACACCCGCGTTAAAATAAACCACACTGGCGCATTATCTATAAATTTGGCTTAGGGAAGATGCTAGACAGTATCAGTTTCGCGCAGCGTCAGCGTTTGGCGTACATCGATTTCTGCCTGTTGTTTAAAGGTGCTATTTACCGTCAGGATCTGATTAACCGCTTCGAAGTAGGGCTGTCAGCCGGTTCACGCGATTTTAATTTGTATAAAGACCTAGCCCCGGACAACCTTAGCTACGATTCCAGTGGCAAGCGTTATTATCAAACGGCCCAGTTTAAGCCGCTGTTCGAACACGATGCTCAGCGAACGCTTACCAAACTGGCGAACGACATCTCTGACGGTTTTGATGCCATTGGTGATATGCATTTTCCGGTAGAGGCTCCTTCAAGCCTGAACATTCCTGATATCTTTATTGTGGCAAAACTGGTGCAGGCCATTTTAAACAACAAAGCGGTTAGCGTGATTTATACCTCGTTAACCAGTGGCTCGAATGCCAGGGAATTAGTGCCGCACAGTATCGTAGACAACGGTTTACGCTGGCATGTGCGTGCGTTTGATCGCAAAAGTAACAGCTTTCGCGACTTTGTATTAACCCGTATTAGTAAAGTGACAATCAAAGCCACGCCAGACAGCCAGGAGAGGGGCGATCAGGATACCGAGTGGCATCGAATGTTGCCATTGCAACTGGTTCCGCACCCTAAAAATGTATCGTTTCCTACCGCCATTGAAATGGATTACGGCATGGAAAATAGTCAGTTGTTAATTAATGTCAGAGCTGCAATGGCCGGGTATTTGTTGCGTCGCTGGAATGTAGATTGTACCGAACGGGCTACGTTAAAAGGCGCAGAATACCAGTTGTGGTTACAAAACCGTTTTACTCTGAACAACGTTGAAAACCTGGCAATTGCACCGGGATACAAAAGCTGAGCAACTTAACGCCATCGACCAGGCATTTACCTGGTCGATTAGCGAGGACGAAAAGAATTAATTGTGCTGTTTGGACAGGCTGGCGCGAATTTCTTTTTTGTTGATTTTGCCCACAGAGGTTTTCGGAATATCGTCAACCATGGCAATCTGTTCCGGTACTGCCCACTTAGAAATTCTGCCTGAGTCTACAAACTGCATAAGATGCGCTTGTATGTCTTCGCAGGTTAAAGTTTGAGATTTAGGTACGATCATGGCGAAAGGGCGCTCGCCCCATTTTTTATCAGCTATGCCTACCACTGCCACCGCGGCAACGTGAGGGTGCTGACTGATCAGATTCTCAAGTTCAATGGATGACAGCCACTCGCCACCCGTTTTGATTACGTCTTTGATACGGTCTTTGATTTCTACAAAACCGTCGGGGCGAATACTGGCTACATCACCGGTGTGCAATCGTCCACCTTCCCACAGTTCTTCCTGCTTTTCGTTTTCTTTAAAATATCCCTGGGTGAGCCACGGTGTTTGTACGGTAATTTCGCCCACGGCGTTACCGTCGTGGGCAACGATATTACCCTCAGGGTCGGAAATCGTGAGGTCTACCATATTCGAAGGCACGCCCGTAAGGATCCGGTAGGCCAGTTGCTCATCGGGTGGCAACGCACGCTGCGCTTTGTTTAAATGGGTAACCGTAAGCAGAGGGC
>NZ_JBLBUE010000137.1:0-9682 GCF_047290655.1 Alteromonas sp. AMM-1
ATTTCCTCTAATGACAGTGTAAGCGCATGGTGCAATTAAAATATCTGTACTGCGATGTTATCGTTATTTAGTCGGCAATACCAACATTCCACAGTATTTTTAAACACAATCTCAGTGGAACGGCTGAACTGGCTCCTTACTCCCACAAAATAGCGGGGTATTCCGGCAAAGGCATTACTATTTCATTGTTATGATGGAAGCGAATCAGGTCTTGCTGAAGCTGAACGCGAAACGCTTTTACTTCGTTCCACTTTGGGTTGAGCGTTGGCGTGTTTTGGCCTTCATCCTTCTTTCTTAACAATTCACCCAGGTGTTGGTAGTGCGAATACAATGTTGTTGCCTGGTTAAGTTCAAAGTCCCTTAATTGCCCTGTGGTTTCGTTACTGCCTGAATAGGCTTTCCATGTTGAAGCCATGCCTGACAAGTAGTCTGTTAAGGCTGTTGCTGATTCATTGTGCGCAGATTGCCATATCACCAAAGAGTCGCGGTTGAGAACGGTTTTACTCGCTGGGTCAATCACCAGAACGGTGGGAGTGGCAAAGTATGCCGGGTAACCAAATTGGGTCAGCACACTCGATTTGTCTTCCAGGTATCCCACGTTTAAAGGCAGTACCTCAAACGCCTGGCTAGCCTGTTGTACGTGAGTGTCGTCGAAGTAACTGGCGAGCGCCCGGGAATCGTGGCACCAGTTTGCGCCCAGAATTAACAGAAGGGGTTTATTGCTTTCCAACGCCTGTCGCAGTGAATTATTTACCACCGTTTTATCCTGCCCATTTGAGTATGCTGTGTAAAAATCAGCGGTATCGCTAGTCGCAGCAACAGTTGACCATGGCATAAGCGCGGTAAAAAACACACTTGCTACGAAAAGTTGGTTAAACCACCTCCAAGGAATCATTCGTCATCTCCTCCAATCCATTCTACCCGATACAAATCCCTGCGTCGGTCAAGGTAATTGCGCACTGAACCCTCGTTTTGAAGACGCGTTAATTTATCCAGATCTAAATCTACAATAAGTGTCATTTCTGTATTGGGTGTCGTTTCTGACACGATTGCGTCATGGGGAAATGCAAAATCAGAAGGAGAAAACACCGCCGTTTGCCCGTATTGAATATCAACGTTATCTACTTTGGGCAAATTACCCACACTACCCGCAATAGCGACATAGCATTCGTTTTCAATGGCGCGAGCCTGAGCACATCGGCGCACACGCAGGTAACCGTTTTTGGTGTCGGTCCAAAAAGGAACAAACAGGATTTGCATTTCCTGATCCGACAGTAATCGGGCTAACTCCGGGAATTCCACGTCATAGCAAATCAGTATGCCAATCTTGCCAAAGTCGGTATCAAAACACCGCAGATGATTACCGCCTTTCATGATCCAGTCTTTTTTCTCATGGGGGGTAGGGTGAAGTTTGTATTGACTCTCTATGGTACCATCGCGTTTGCAGAGATAGCTGACGTTATACAATTCTTCGTCTTCGGTTACCGGCATAGAGCCAGCGATAATATTAATGTTATACGACACCGCCAACCGTGACGTTGCAGTGAGAATCTCGTCGGTATAATCCGCTAAATGCCAAATGGCATCGATGGATGAGTCTGAAGGGCTTAAGCCCATTAACGGCGCGTTGAAAAACTCCGGAAATAAAGCAATATCGCAGCCGTAGTCGGATAACGCATCGACAAAATATTCAACCTGCTGAATGAGCTCCCCAACGTTTTCAAAGTAACGCATTTGCCATTGCACGCAGCCAATTCGCGCGTTGGATTTTTTCCCGCCGATTAAATTTGGGTTTCCCGGTTCGTAATATATGTTGTGCCATTGCAACAGCGTGGCATAGCCCTTTGATGCGCGATCTTCGGGCAGGTATGCCTGCATAACTTGCTTAACTTCAAAACCATTAGATAACTGGAAAGTCAGTATCGGATCGTAAATATCTTTGGATTTTACCTGTTCAATGTATTCATAGGGCGACATCTCCCCGGCATGCTTAGCGTAATTGGGGATCCGTCCACCTGCCATTATCGATTTTAAGTTAAGGTTACGGCAAAGCTCTTTGCGAGCCTCATACAATCTGCGTCCTAATCGCAGCCCGCGGTATTTGGGTGAAACAATGACTTCTACCCCGTATAACACGTCGCCATTTGGATCGTGTGTGGTGAGATAGGCATCGCCAGTGATTTCGTCGTAGGAGTGTTTATCGCCGAACTGGTCATAGTCAACAATCACAGAAATGGCGAAAGCGACAACGGTTCCTTTGTCTTCAATACAGATTTGACCTTCGGGAAAGGTATTTACCTGAGCCTTAAAATTATTGTAGGGCCAGGCGCCACCAACATGGCGATATACGTCATCCATCAGTGCTTTCACATCCTGATAGTCGTCCAGGGTGAGGTTGCGCAACTCAAAATGATGTTCAGTATCTTCAATGCTGTTTTCTGCACTCATAGTATCGACGTCCTTATGACTTCTGATGTGTAATTCAACATAGCATGATGGTTTTGGCATCTCTACCGCTACGCGATGACAGGTATTTTCAAAAAGTTAGTCTGTAGAAAAAAAATAGCTTGAGTTGAGGAGATTTTGAACATATAAAACGCGCATCATGAAACTAGGCTTAACACTGTGGCTATTCTAGCGGACATTCACCTCACTAATAACCTGGTAACTGAAGACACGCCGTCATTTTCAGTTATCGCAGACGATATTCGTGCAAAGGGATTTAGTATCCAACATGGCGTATTACCGCCTGGTTTATTGGATGCGCTGGCGGTCCGTGCGCAACAATTACATCGTTATGATCCCGCCGGAATAGGCCGTGAACAGCAATTTCAGCAGAATCAGTTTGTCCGTACCGATGAAATTTGCTGGATAGACGGCACCTTGCCAGAAACGCAGGAATGGTTAACCTGGACAACCAATCTTAAAACTTACTTGAACCGGCAGTTGTTTTTAGGGTTATTTTCTTTTGAAAGCCATTTTGCTCACTACCCGCCTGGGAGTTTTTATAAAAAGCATTACGACGCGTTTCATGGCGAAGCCAATAGGGTATTGTCGGTAGTGCTTTACCTGAATTCAAACTGGGCAGCTGACGAAGGCGGGGAACTGGTTATCTATTCGCAAGACAATGCTGATGATACGGTTACGGTTACCCCATTAATGGGCACGATGGTGATATTTCTGAGTGAAGAGTTTCCTCATGAAGTGTTGCCTGCAACACGGGATCGTTTCTCTATTGCCGGCTGGTTTCGTGTAAATAACAGTACCGCTCAGCGAGTTGATCCACCCAAATAATTCTATTTAACGCGTTTCACGGGATTACGCTGAAGGCATGTCATGTCAATTTCTGGTAAACAGAGTATGGCAGTTTTATGAAAATCGGGATAACATCAGATTTAGTAAGGTCTAACGTTGCGTTTTACCTTATAAATATCGTAGCTAAATAATTGATTTGGCTGATGTTAACAACTCGACATGGAACGCATTAGGAGTTAAGTGGCTGCCTTCATGGAAAAAATACCATTACCCAAGAGTATTGACGAACTAAAAGTACTGGTTGTTGACAACCAGGGCTTGATTCATGACTTAGTTAATTCAGCCTTAATCGATCTTGGGGTAAAGAAGGTAAGCAGTGCGCAGAATGCGTATCATGCTGTACGTCTTTGCCAGGATGATGAGTTTGATGTTGTGTTGCTGGCCTTCAACGTAAGCAACGACAAAGACGGCTTTCATTTGTTTGAAGAGCTCAAACATCACCAGTACATTTCAGATAAAACCACCGTTATTTTCTTAAGTGCAGAAACCAACATGGAGTTGGTGAATTGCATTATCGAGTTACAGCCAGATGATTTTTGGGTAAAACCGCTGGCAAGACAGCGTATTCAGCATCGTTTTCGTTATCTGGTTGATATTCGTCGCAAGCTCAACAAGCTTATGCACTGTTTGGATAACGGCGATTATGCCGCGGCAATTTACCAGGCTGAACGGGGCCTGAAAGACAGTTCGGTAATAGAATATCATCCCAGACTGAAGCGTATTATTGGTGATTGCCTGATGCAATTGCGGGATTATGCCAGTGCTGAGAAATACTTTACGGAGTTAAAGTCGGAATATAATCACGCCTGGGTGCACATTGGTCTGGCGAAATCCTTGTTCAGACAGGACAAGGTGGAAGAAGCCGAGCTACTGGTAGAAGATTTGTTACAGCGCAACGACACCAAATTTTTGACCTACGATCTGCTCGCTCAATACTACATTGGCAAAGAACAATTCGATATTGCGTATGAGCAGGTTAAAGCCGCCAGTAAACTCGCGCCGCGCAACATTGAACGCAATAAAAAGTTATGGGACCTTGCGCGCCTTAACCGCGATAAATACGGGCAACTCGAAGCCGTTCAGAATATGGCGAAGTACGCCAAAAACTCTATCCACGATTCTCCCGACCTCACACTGAATGTCATCCGTACCATGGTCGATCTGGCCGCTTCTGTTTCCGGTGTGGAATCCGAAAAAATTCAACGCAGCTTGCAAAAAGAGTTGGATGATTTAAGTCGTATGGCAGGTGCTAATCAGGCATTGTCGAATCAGTTGGTAGTGATCAAAACCCGCTTGTGTTGCTTACAGCAGAAGAAGCGCGAAGCTGAGAAGTTGTTAAAAGAAGGCCTGGATGCCAATGCCAATATGAATCTCGAAGACAACCTGGATTTAATGAAGGCTTACCACGAATTAGGCATGAAGGAGAATTGCCTGAGTATTCTGGATAAGCTGCGTTCGCAGTTAGCGGGCGATACACTTGCCAGCCAGGTAGTAGATGAATACCTCAAGCGCGAAGAAATTGAGCGCCGTGAAATTAAGTTTACCACCAAAGAGCTTAAGGATATGGCGGCAGTAAATTATCGCGAGAACCGCATGATACCTGCCTACAATAATCTGTGTCAGGCCTTAACACTGTCACCGCACGACAAATCAATAGCGCTGAGCTTGCTAAAAGTATTAGTGCAATTAAATAAAAAAGACCCCCTTACTGACGAACAGTACGAAGTGGCATCCAACGCCTCACGCTTGTTGCACCGCAGTAGCCTGGGCGGCGCTCAGCGCCAAAAACGCGATGAGTACCTTACCGCGCTGGGGATTAATGAAGTGCAACTGTCGGTCATTCCATAACGTCATCGCAAATCAGTGCTGGTTATCACTGTGCCAGCACTACCTTCATTTTCTTTATTGATTAATCTCTGTACTTATCTTCTTTTTAATAGCTTTTTCTGAATCAACCTTTCAACAAATCCAATTATAAATTGTTTTGCTAAGGGGCTATTCTTGTCCCAAGTCAAACGTTACTGACTTCAAGGCATCCGATTACCTTGAATTCTCGTATCGAACCAACAAGTCAATAGCAGTGACTTTGCACGCAAAAAGCAGTGCTATTGATTCTGTAAAATTGAAATGTAACAACCCTAACTTTTGGAGAAAGTAAATGGCTTTAATCAACACACAAATTAAACCGTTCAAAGCTCAAGCGTTTAAAAACGGCGAGTTCGTAGAAGTAAGCAGTGAAGACATCAAAGGTAAGTGGGCTGTATTCGTATTTTATCCAGCAGACTTCACGTTCGTATGTCCTACTGAACTGGGCGATGTAGCTGACAAATACGAAGAACTGCAGTCACGTGGTGTAGAAGTATTCTCAGTATCTACTGACACTCACTTTACCCACGCAGCGTGGCACCAGGCTTCTGAGACCATTGGCAAAATCAAGTTTGCAATGATTGGCGACCCAACTGGCACCATCACTCGCAACTTCGATTGTATGCGCGAAGATATGGGCCTGGCAGATCGCGGTACCTTCGTGGTTGACCCAGATGGCGTAATCCAGGCAATGGAAATTACTGCAGAAGGCATTGGCCGTGACGCAGACGACCTGGTTCGCAAAGTTAAAGCGGCTCAATACGTAGCGTCTCACCCAGGTGAAGTATGTCCTGCTAAGTGGAAAGAAGGCGAAGCAACACTTGCTCCTTCATTAGACTTAGTTGGCAAAATCTAAGCCAGACCCACTACCAACTAGTTAGTCCGTGCGGGCGGAGTGCCCGCACATTCCAAGTTTCCAGTTAAGGCAGAAGTTATTATGTTAACGCAAGATATTTTAAATGCATTGAAAGGTTATGCTGCGAACATGCAGAAAACCGTCACCTTTGTGCTTCAAACAGGTGAGCACAGCAAGCGTGAAGAACTGAAGAAGTTTCTGTCTGACGTGGCAGGGATCAGCGACAAAATCCAGTTGGAAGAACGAGATACAAATGGCGTTTTACGCAGTTCTGTCAGCTTCTTACTTGAAGCCGATGGTGAAGATACCGGTATTCGTTTTTCCGGGATCCCTGGCGGGCACGAATTTAACTCATTCGTACTGGCCATGCTGCACGCGTCAGGCACACCGCTGAAAATTGACGATAGCGTTAAAGGTATCGTGAAAGGTGTGAAAGAAGAATTGAATTTTGAAGTGTTTATCAGTTTGAGTTGTCACAACTGCCCGGACGTTGTTCAGGCACTGAACCAATTTGCGCTGCTAAACCCCAATATTACTACCGAAATGATTGACGGTGGCTTATATCAGTCTCTGGTAAAAGAGCGCGACATTCAGGGCGTACCCAGTGTGTACCTCAATGGCGAATTGTTTGCCAATGGTAAAGTCGATGCGTCTACCCTGATTGATAAGCTGCTGGAGCGTGATCCATCGTTGAAACAGGCCAATGCTGGCCAGAGTTTACCATTGCAGGATGTAACCGTTATTGGTGGTGGCCCAGCGGGTGTAAGTGCTGCTATTTACAGTGCGCGTAAAGGGTTAAAAGTAACGGTAATTGCAGACCGTTTTGGTGGACAGGTAAAAGATACTATGGGCATTGAAAACCTGATTTCAGTGCCGAAAACAACCGGACCTCAATTAGTGGGCAATCTTGCCGAACACATGAAAGACTATGAAATCACGCTTAAAGAGCACGTACGCGTGGAGTCTGTTGAGAAAGGTAACATTAAAACGTTGACGTTGTCTTCTGGCGAACAGATTAAAACCAAGACGATTATTGTTGCAACGGGTGCGCGCTGGAGAGAGCTTGGCGTCCCTGGCGAAAAAGAGAATATCGGTAATGGCGTAGCCTATTGCCCGCACTGTGACGGTCCGTTCTTTAAAGGCAAAGATGTAGCGGTAATTGGTGGCGGAAACTCCGGTATTGAAGCTGCGCTGGATTTAGCTGGCATAGTTAAATCAGTGACGGTATTTGAATTTATGCCAACGCTGAAAGCCGATCAGGTTTTGATTAATCAGGCTGAGAAGCGAGATAACGTAACCATTATCAAAAATGCTGCTACCAAACAAATTGTGGCACAAAATGGTAAAGTTACCGCTATTGAATACCAGGACCGCAAAACCAATGAAGTACATTCATTGCCACTGGCTGGTGTGTTTGTTCAGATTGGCCTGGTTCCAAACAGTCAGTTTATGAAAGGCGTAGTAGAACTGACTCAGCACGGTGAAATTGTTGTAGACAGTAAGTGTAAAACGTCTGAACCAGGCATATTTGCCGCCGGTGACGTTTCCACTGTACCGTACAAGCAAATTGTTATTTCAATGGGCGAGGGCGCTAAGGCTTCTTTGTCTGCCTTTGAATACCTGCTGGCACATGAAGTGGAAGACGAATCCGAGACCAAGGCAGCGTAAAAATTTGCTATCACTATCTCTAAAACCCGGCGAGCGCCGGGTTTTTTTATTTGTAGCCAGCTTGCACATTTACAGGTTGATTTTTGTGCGGTAAGTTGGGTTAATGACAAAAGGATCTGTGCAGAAAAACAATTGGATGTTTGAATTTTTAAAGCGTGCTCTGCCAATATCATTAGCAGTGTCAATGTTAACTACATTGACTTACATGACATTCTTTCCCTGTTATTATCTGGCAGTGGAAATTCCCGCTTCGTACATGGCTTCCTCAACCGCGTGTACAACCAGCACATGTTTAGCTGAGACACTACACGATTTTATTAGTGAGCTAACTTCTCGCGAAACTAACCGGTACCTGCTATTTCTCGCTAAAGATGACTACCTGAATGATTCGGATAATGTTGCTCTGATTGCTAATGATCTGAGCAGCCGGTTAAATATTACTCATACTGATACAAGTGCACGTGTGCATTTTAGGATTACCAAGAGCCCATTTTGGGAAAAAGAATTGCCCAAATTACTATTTCACGTGTATGCAGTTCACCCTGAGCTCACCGTTGAGTACCTCAGTAACTTGCAGTCCTGGCAAACCGATTACTTCGTACTCAGCGTTTTATTTTTAACGGTGTTACTCACTTGCTGTTTATTGGTGAGTCTGATTGATAATTACTATCCAAGGGTGAGTAAACAGCATGCTCACTGCTAAGTATTCAATTGTGATTTTACTTCTTTGCTGTATGTTTGTTTCCGGGCAAAGACTGCATAACGCTTACAGGGAGTATGAGTCCTCTGAACTCTTTAATTCAGTCGACGCCGAGGGAAGCGATAAACAAGCGGCGTTAAATGCAATTAATTTGCTGGAATACCAAGATATTTTTGGGCACCCCATGGTGGTGAATAAATATCTGTTGGGTTATTACTACTACACATTGTTATTTGATGAAAGTGATAACCAACAATTGGCTTTCTATTTTCAGAATGCTTATATGCTGTTTTCGCAAACAATCAAACAAGAACCCACTAATGCTAAAGCCTGGGCCAATTTGGCCTTGCTTACCTGGCTTAACACCCAATCCCTGGACGAAATTTTGCCCTATGTTAAACAAGCACATCAGTTCGGAAAATATAACTTCCGGGTTCATGTAAAACTTAGTCAACTGGCGGAATGGATTGTTGAGTCTCAACAACCTATTGCCCATTTACCTTCTCTTCAGGAGATACTTGAACATCATCTCAGATTTGGTTTAGAGGATCGCAGAAGCAAACAAGCCGTGCTAGATATCATCAACCTTAACCAAAGCAATAAAGAAGCAATCTGTCAGTGGTTAACTACCACCGACGCACTTAAACAGGCTCGGTGTGATTAACAGTAGGATTTAATTCATTGTTAAGGAGGTTATACGCAATGCAGGCCAATGCTAACAATAGAATGAAAAACGAAGAATTTGCCGGTGCCACAAGCGGGAAGTCTACCGACATATGCATCAGCATACCGACAACCGCCATCAGTGCGGCGGCGGCTGTCCCCGCAAGCCGTCTGTCTTTAGCTTTACTCAGCGTTTTTATGCTGATCGCACAAATGAAGCACAGCAGTAAACCCAGTAAGAGTGTAACAGGCAGACCATATTCCAAACTGAATTCCAGATAGTCATTATGAGCGTGATCGTAGTTGGCATTAACATTATTGCTTTGAAAACTGGCAAACACTGTTTCATAACTACCGGCCCCAGTGCCAGTAACAGGGAATTCTTTAATGATATCTACGGTATCAAATACTACTTCATCGCGCGACTCAGTTGCCAAACTGGTCGCTTCCAGTCTGTCTCTTACCTTTTCAAGTCCAAACCAACTGCTCACTACAAAGATATCTATCAGAAACATACTTAATACCAGCAGCTTAAATCCACCTGGAACCTGTTTGCCAATAAACATGTATAAAACAGAAACGATAAATAAACTGGCAAAAAACGCCGTATTTCC
>NZ_JBLBUE010000138.1:0-9676 GCF_047290655.1 Alteromonas sp. AMM-1
CGCTCTAGCATCAGGCAGTTGCCGCTCTAGCATCAGGCAGTTGCCGCTCTAGCATCAGGCAGTTGCCGCTCTAGCATCAGGCAGTTGCCGCTCTAGCATAATGCAGCGCGTTACTGCCCGTCTCTGTATCGTTAATCCTGGGCTCTGAGTCGCTCTACCAGGCTGTTAACCATTTTACCGGCGATAGACAGCGTTGGCGGCGTGGTTGGCAGGTTGTCGATGTGATACCAGTCAGCCTCAATAATTTCCTTTTCATCAATGGCGATGTCGCCGCTGTCGTATTCAGCAAAATACCCCATCATTAATGAATGCGGAAACGGCCAGGCCTGACTACCATAATATTCAAGGTTTTTCACCTTCACGCCCACCTCTTCCAGAATCTCGCGATGGGTTGCCTGCTCAACGCTTTCACCACTCTCTACGAAGCCAGCGATGATTGAAAACATATCGGAATGCCGGTGACGCACGCTTCTTGCCAGTAAAATTTCTTTACCGCGGTAAATAGCCACAATAGTACAAGGCGATACTCTTGGGTAACAGCGATGGCCACACCCTCTGCACTGCACAGCCATTTCCCAGTCAATCGCCTGGGTAGGCGATCCACACTGCCCACAAAAACGGTGAGTACGCAAAAAGTGAATGTACTGCCAGGCTCTGGCCAACGCTTCATAAGCAATGCGGCTTTCGCTTACTAACAGCTGTCTGAATGAAATAGTTTCCCAGCCAGGCTCATCAATTTGCTCTGCGCCCACATCAACAACGTACAGCGGCACCTCGAGTGGTAAGTCAGCGGCATTTAACTGCTTAACCTGATCTTTATAGTGATGAATGAAGTGTAACGATTGCCAGGATAACAATGGCATAGTGGCTTCGCCTGCCGGTACAATAATCTGATCCCGGCTGACAATCAGCCATAACCCGGCTTGCCCGGCAATGCTTGTTGTTAACTCCAGCACGTTTCACTTCCCGTCATAACTGTTAAGGCCAAGAGTATAACGCAGCGCTCTCAGTAAGCGCAGCAGTAATAACAATCAATAATGAAGATTGCTTGCTGATTTAGCGCTATATTTGTGTCAACGCTATGAATTGGTAAATATTAGTGTCTGTGATTTGTACGTCTGTGAGGCGGTGTTATACTCAATTAAAAGGGTAATACAGCCAGGGTATTGTTGGATGTTAAAACAGGTAGAAGTAGCCAAGCAACGCTGGGGTGGCGCAAACAAAACCATTGATGGGTGGCTGCTTGGTAGAAAACAGCTACTTATTCAGTATTGCGAACTGGCTGGCGTAAACTATCAGCGGCGCGATGCGCTGCCCGACGCCAGTGAGGTAAGCGAGTTTTGCACACTGCTTATGGATTATCTCTCTGCAGGTCATTTTGAAGTATATGAAATGCTGGTAAGCGATAACGCTGATGGTTTAGCGCTCAAGCAACGTATTTACCCGTTAATAGCGGCCACTACGGATTTGGCATTAGACTTCAACGACAGCTATGCTGATGACTTTCATCCGGATCTCGCAGCAAAGTTTGAGCAGTCTGTTGCAGCCCTGGGCGAAGCGCTGGTAGAGCGGTTTGAACTGGAAGACGAGCTGATTCAGCATATGCATGGACTGGTGCAAACACCTGTAACTGAGTAATTACCTAGAATCAATAAGTTAATATCTGTAAAGTAGACCGGGTATACACTGAAGTAAGAACATAACAACGCATGAAGAACGCAACAATAGTTAATAAAGCCAGGGCCTACTGCGAACAGCGCGGCGCCAGATTTACCCCGCTGCGGGAAAAAGTCTATGAACTCATGCTCGACAAACACGGTCCTATGGGTGCTTATGAATTGTTAGACAGTTTAAAAGAAACCGAATCCAGCGCCAAACCGGCAACTGTGTACCGTGCGCTGGACTTTTTACTCGACTTTGGGTTGATTCATCGACTTGAATCTACCAACGCGTTTGTTGCCTGCTATCATTTTGGATGTCACCACCCGGTGCAGTTTCTTATTTGCGACAGTTGTGGTGACGTCTCTGAGATACAATCTGAAGGTCTGAAAGAAACACTCGACAATCAGGCTAAACAGCATGGATTTAAAATTTCCAAGCAAACTATAGAAGCTCACGGACTTTGCGCCGACTGCCAGGAAAGCGAGTCGTTGGCGCTGGGAGAAGAACACAATGAATGCTGAGTTTGTAAACCCTTTTATAGCGGGATTACTCAATGTTCTGGAAACCATGGCACAAACCACACTGTCTCCAGGCAAACCCAAACGCAAAAATTCTGATGTTGCGTCGGGCGATGTGTCGGGACTGATTGGCATGGTAGGCCCAAATGTTAAAGGTTCCATGTCAATTACCTTTGAAGAAAAGCTCATTCTCGACATCATGCTGAAAATGGTAGGTGAAGCGCCCAAGACCATTGATGCGGAAGTTGCAGATCTTGTAGGAGAAGTCACCAACATGATTTGCGGCAGCGCCAAACGCGATTTGGCAGAGAAAGGGTTTGAGTTTGGTATGGCTACCCCCGTGGTTGTATCCGGAAAGCAACACTCTATCAGCCATCAGGTAGATGGCCCTAAGATAATCCTGCCATTTAATCATGAACTTGGAAAAGCCTACCTGGAAATCTGTTTTGATAAATAATTCCTGGTACTGTGAAAAAATTACCCTTCGCCCCTACGCCAGGGGCTTTCATTTAATCACAGATGAAATCACTTCCGCACTACCTCAAATAAAACACTTCGAAGTGGGTTTATTACACTTGATGTTGCAACACACAAGTGCCAGTTTAACCATTAATGAGAACGCGGATCCGTCGGTAAGAAGAGACCTGGAATCTTTTTTTAATCATACAGTTAAAGAAAACTCAACCTATTTTACTCACACCTATGAAGGGCCGGATGACATGCCCGCTCATATCAAAAGCAGTTTACTGGGCTGCCAGTTAACCATACCGGTTCAACGTGGTAAGCTTGCACTCGGTACCTGGCAAGGTATCACCCTTGGAGAACACCGCGACCAAGCGGGCCCACGCTCAATTATTGCGACCTTACAAGGCCAGTAATTATTTCTGTTAAAAGCCTAAAGTACTATGCTGGCACAGCTTTCGCATAGTACTCAGGACACACATTATTGCAACACAGGAAGTCAACAATGAAAAAAACTACTATCACTCTCGCTCTGATTGCCGCAGGCTTAGTGGCTACTCCCGTTATGGCGCAAGAGACAAAGCCTGACAACTGGGTAGGTGGTTATGGCATGTATTACAGCACTGACGCCGGAAAGCCTCAGCCAGCTGCACAAATTGACGATGGCTTTGGCATTGGTGCCGAAGCTGGTTTCCGTTTCGACGAAAACTGGGCAGCACGTATTTCTGCCTCGTATCTGGATTTAGATGGCGCAAACGGTGGTAACGGCGAAAGCGGTCCACTGGTAGGTGTGGACGCCATGTACTTCTTCAATGACGACCTTTTCTACGTATTTGGTGGTCTTTATTACGAAAATTTAGACGACAACTATCAAATGCTGGGCTACGGCTTAGGTAAACAATGGGCTGTTTCCGACAAATTTAAAGTGATTACTGAACTGGCTGCTTACCGCGATTTCAGCGAAAGCTATTACGACGTAAGTGCGAAGCTTGGTTTGTCTTACACCTTTGGTGCTTCAACGCAGTCGACGTACAATGCACCTGCGCCAGTAGTGGCCGCGCCAGCTGATGCTGACAAAGATGGCGTTGTAGACAGTTTGGATCGCTGCCCAGGCACGCCAATGGGTTCACCTGTTGACGAAATGGGTTGTGACGCCGACAAAGACGGTGATGGCGTAATTAACAGCAAGGATCAGTGTCCTAATACACCAGCCGGTACCGAAGTTGACGGCAAAGGCTGTGCAATTGAGCCAGATTCCGATAACGACGGCGTAGTAGACAGCAAAGACATGTGTCCAAACACACCAGCAGGGGATGAAGTACATCCTAACGGTTGTACCATTTTCACTGACGAGAAAGTGTCAATTGAAGTACGCATCCTGTTTGCTAACAACAGCGCCGTAATTGAAGATACCCGTGACCCACAAATTGTTGAATTAGCACAATTCCTGAGTCGTTACGGTAAAACCAAAGCCGTTATTGAAGGCCACTCTTCTGCACCAGGTGCCGATGCATACAACAAAGATTTGTCGTTACGTCGCGCCAATGCGTTGAAAGCAGTACTGGTAAAAGAATACGGTATCGATATGGCTCGCCTGAGCTCAGTAGGTTACGGTGAAGAACGTTTGTTAGACACAGCTAACACGAAAGAAGCGCATCACATTAACCGTCGTATCGAAGTTAAAGTAAGTGAAACCATTTCTGTACCGAAGAAATAATCACTAACGTAACTGAGTAAACCGTCCAGACGCCCGCATCATGCGGGCGTTTTTATTTCAGGTACAATGGAAAGCCGATAGTCGGTAACCGGGAATCACGTTAACTGCCCCCCTTGTCGATTCCTACTCCCTTTTGCTCCGCTCATTTGCGCTTATACCATCTGTTGACTACATTCAATGGTGTCTTAACTTTGCATGGCTAAGCCTATGTTGTTCGGAAACAGCCGTTATTTAATAGCCTGTCTGTTGTTGATGAGTCCTTGCTCATATGTAAAGGGGGACGAAGCCATTCAATGGAGCAGTTATGGCGGCTTTACTAACGATAACTCGCAGGTATTCAGTGGCGGACTGGATGAAGGTTTCACCAGTAGGATTCTCATAGACAGCGGTATTGAAGCAACGCTGAACAACCACACCCTGTTTGCCAGCATTCAAATTCAGCGAGGCAAAGATGGTTCGGCTGACACGGGTGACGCGCAAGCATACTCAAATATCGACGAAGCCAATTTCGCGAGGATTTACGAGCTTTACTATGCCTTTAGCACCGACTCGGGATTTATTAGGCTTGGCAAGCACGACGCAAACGGTGAATTCGCCTTCACTGAGCACGGCGGGGGCTTTATTAACTAATCAATGGGATTTAGCCCCACCATTTTCATGCTGCCCACCTACCCCACGCCAGCACTAAGTTTGAACGGTGGTATGGCCATAACCGAATCAATAACCTGGCTGGGTGGCATTTATGCGGCCGAGTCTGCAACAAACTTCGACGAACAGTTTTACATCACAGAACTTCAGTTTCAGTTAACCTCTGACATAGTCATAAAAACCGGCTACTGGAGAGACTCTAACCCGGTTGTCTCTGAAGAAGACACCTTACTGGCCGAGCATAGTGATGGTATTTACGCCATTTTTGACAACGCCATGCCGACACTTAACTGGTTAGACAGCTCAAAGGTAAGCCACTTCATTCAAGCGGGATACACGAGTGGAGACGTCAGTGAAATTGACCTTCACCTGGGCACCGGGCTGGCATTTGAAGACGTTTTTTCAAACGATGGTCATCAGGCCGGGATCGGCATTACAGCGGTTCGATTCAGTGAACAATTGTTACCGGATGCAGGATGGGAAACTGCTCTGGAAATCTACTGGCAAATTCCTTTCAGCGAGCACTTTACGCTGCAACCCGACCTTCAGATTATTCAGCATCCATCGGGTGACACAACCATTAACAATGCCTGGGTATTTACCTTGCGCATAGACGCGTCTGTCTTCTAAGGAGCAATGAGATGACCCTATCCAAAAAAGCGACATTGGGTTTAAGTTTGATGGTACTTACCGTTGTGCTTATTGCTACGACCGCCTTTTACGGTATTAACCGCCTCAGCAATACACTGGAATATCTGGTCGGTCCGGCCTGGGATTCTGCCGACGGCGCAATGGAAACTACCATAGAACTACAGCAACAGATCCGCATGATTGAACGTATGCTGGCAGGCAAACCGGTTGACGACAACGAATTAAACGCATCCCGGGATGCCGCATCTGAAGCGCACCAACGCCTGGAAAACGCCGGCATTGTAAATTCGCGCAAGCTCGAAGCACTGCGGGTACAGCGCAAAGAATGGGAGCAACAAGGCAATACGTTAAAAAGCCAGTATGCTGAGTTTTCGAATCTGCTAAGCGCATTTCGGGACACTACCGCTGAATTGGTAACACTGCTGGAAGAATTGGAAGAAAAAGGCGACGCCGCCGTAGAGGAGTTGGAAAATAACCCTGGTACGCGCATCAGTTGGGATACCGGACTTCGCGAAAAATGGGAAGCGGCCGATGGCGGCATGGAAACCACCATAGGGTTACTTCAGCAGTTGTATTTTTTAGAAAGACTCCTGCGTGGTGAATCTGCCCAGAGTATTCGCACAGAAATTGCTGAGGCAGCCGACTTCACCCATGACGCGATGGGCAGTATGCTTGGCACCAATAGCTTTAACGGCCGTTCCTCTATTGTACCGGGAATGAGTCAGGCTCAGGCACTGCAAACGCTAATGAATGATTTTGATGAGCAACGGGACAGATTAATCTCGCAATACATCACATACACCACAACTAACGAACGCTATCAATCAACAACCAAAGCGTTGCTTGCCATGCTCGAAGAGGTAGAAGAAGCCGGCGACAGTATGGTGGAAAGCCAGGTTGAGGCAAGTGCCGGAACCGTGTCGTTTGTATTTCTGCTGATGAGTATTGCATTTATTGCTGGTTTGGCAATGGCCGGGGTACTGACCATTCTGACACGTAAAGCCGTAGTCAGACCAATCCGCTCAATTGCCTACCGCATTCACAATATCGCCACAGGCGATGGCGATTTGACCAAGCGGACTGCGCTTCACCGAAACGATGAGATTGGCGATTTATCGAGTTATGTAGATGAATTTATAGAACGTTTACAAGTGATGATAAAACGCATCAAACACAGTGGGAGTGCTATTCGGGTATTGGTAACTGATACCGGCAAAAGCGCAATAACCATTACCACCAGCGCTCAGCAAACTGCGTCCCAGGCAGATGAAGTGGCGGTAGCCAGCGAACAAATGTCGCAGGTATCTGCTGAAATTGCCAACAACTGTGTGAACGCTGCGCAGAATGCTGAGAAAGCCAGTACGTTGGCACAAAGCGGGCAACGCAGGGTTCAGGATACCATTTCCAGTATGCAGGCTATTACCGATAGGGTAAGTGCCAGCTCCGAATCCATCGCATCGCTGAAAGATCAGGCCGATAAAATTGGTGAGATTGTGTCTGTGATCACGGCCATTTCTGCCCAAACCAATTTGCTGGCTCTTAATGCCGCCATTGAAGCAGCACGTGCTGGCGAGCAAGGACGAGGATTTGCCGTGGTCGCTGACGAAGTGCGTACTCTGGCGCAAAAAACCGATTCTTCTACCAGCGAAATTGGCGAAGTCATTAAAGCCATTCAGGATCAAACGCAGCGCTGTTTCGAGCTTATGGAAAGTTGTGTAGATGAAGTGAGCAAAGGCAAGATACGTTCGGGCGAAGCTGGCGAGTCACTAACGGAAATTCGTGCGCAAATGGACGATCTCACCATGATGATCAATCAGATATCCGCCGCTACAGAGCAGCAAACCATTACAATTTCAGACGTGTCTTTGAAGGTACAATCGATCGCTGATCTCGCTCAACAGTCCAACGCTGATGCAAAGCAAACCCAGAATCACGTATTACAACTGAACAAAAGCAGCGATGAATTGGACTCCGAATTGGCTCAGTTTAAGGTTTAGGAATAAACCGACTGTTAAGACGGTTTAATACTCATCATCAAACGCCGGGCCTGCGTAATTATCGAACCTCGAAAACTGCCCCTGGAAGGTTAAACGGCAGGTGCCAATTGGACCGTTACGTTGCTTACCAATAATGATTTCGGCGATGCCTTTATATTCGCTGTTCTCGTGATATACCTCATCACGGTAAATAAACATGATCAAGTCGGCATCCTGCTCGATAGAGCCTGATTCACGCAAGTCGGAGTTAACGGGGCGTTTGTCTGCCCGTTGTTCAAGACTCCGGTTTAGCTGCGATAGTGCAACCACCGGTATATTCAATTCTTTTGCCAACGCTTTCAGTGAGCGTGAAATTTCCGCAATTTCCAACGTACGATTGTCAGACAGCGATGGAACACGCATTAATTGCAAGTAATCCACCATGATCATACTTAGACCACCGCGCTCACGAGCGAGTTTACGCGCCCGGCTCCGCACATCCATAGGTGTCAGACCGGAAGAGTCATCTACGTACAGATTGTCTTTCTCTTTGAGCATCGCCATGGTATTTGAAATACGCGCCCAGTCTTCGTCGTCTAATCGGGCAGTACGAATTTTGGTTTGATCCACCCGGCTAAGCGATGCCAGCATACGCATCATGATCTGTTCAGAGGGCATCTCCAAACTGAACACCAATACCGGCTTATCTTCTGCCAACATGGCGTTTTCACACAGGTTCATTGCAAACGTGGTTTTACCCATTGACGGACGTGCCGCCACAATAATGAGGTCAGAACCCTGTAAACCGCTGGTTTTCTTATCTAAATCCTGAAATCCGGTTGTAACACCAGTCACTTCTTTATCGGTTTTGATCAGTGCTTCTAGCCGGTCAATGGTTTTCCCCAGCACCGATTCTATGCTTTGCGGACCTTCTGATTCACCGGTTCGGCGTTCGGCAATTTCAAACACCTTGCTCTCGGCCATATCCAGAATATCTGCACTGTTGCGCCCTTCCGGGTTATAACCTACCTCGGCAATTTCATTCGCTACACCAATTAATTCGCGGGTAATTGCACGTTCACGAATAATTTTGGCATAAGCGGTAACGTTTGCTGAGCTGGGAGTGTTGCGGGCAAGTTCACCCAAGTAAGCGAAGCCGCCGGCATCGTCGAGTTGATCATTTTTTTCCAGCGCCTCAGACACGGTGATCAAATCTACCGGGTTGTTGTTGGCCAGCAAGCCCAAAATCGCTTTAAAAATGATTTGGTGTGAGCGGTTATAAAACTCGGTGTCGGTTACCAGTTCCGTTACTTTGTCCCAGGTTTCCGGGTCGATAAGCATACTTCCCAATACCGCCTGTTCAGCTTCAATGCTGTGCGGTGGGATTTTAAGCTTTTCAACGCTTTTGTCGGAACTGGAAGAAACGGCTTTCACGCTACCTGACTACCTGATTAATGCACCAAATCGGTATTATGCGATATTTCGAACCACAATGCAGCATCGGGATGTAATCAATGCATTGACCGTATCTTTACGTTACCCGTCTCTAATTAGCTTGAACACATCGATAATACTGCCAGCATAATAATCCGAATAAAAAGCAATCACGTATCGCCACCATCATCAGCGAATAACCTATCGGAGCCCTCATGACAGCAATATTCGATGCTTTTAGCACGCCGATAAAACGTAAAATGAACCAACTCATGGCCGTTGCCATAACCAGCAGTGCAGCGTTGTGCACTCAAGCCGCCTCACTGGTAGACATAGAAAGTTACCCCGAACCGGGCGCATCACGCCCTATGCCTGTTTTTAAAGTAGATGCGGCCTGGCCGACCTTGCCCGACACCTGGCTGATTGGCCAGGTACCCGGATTAGCGGTAGATAAACAAGACAATGTGTGGCTTTTACATCGCCCTAATTCGTTAAGCCAACTGGATCTGGCCTTAGAGCAATCGCCAAAAACCGGTTTGTGCTGTGAAGCGGCGCCGCATATTTTGCAGCTCTCCCCTCAAGGTAACGTGCTCAAGAGCTGGGGAGGA
>NZ_JBLBUE010000139.1:0-9660 GCF_047290655.1 Alteromonas sp. AMM-1
ATGCGCAGCGTAGCCAATGTTTACCACGCCTTTGCCATTCAGTCGTTTGTAGATGAAATTGCACACCACACAGGTAAGGATCAACAGGCGTTACTACTGGAGTTAATTGGCCCGGACCGCCATATTGATTTTGCTCAGAGCAACGCAAAATACGGTAACTATGGCGATCCACTGGACGCCTACCCGGTTGACACTGCCCGTCTGAAAAATGTAATCAACACGGTGTGCGAAAAAGCAAACTGGGCGCAGCGACATAAACAAGGCCGCTATTTAGGCTTGGCTGCACATCGCTCGTTTTTAACCTATGCCGCAGTTATCATCGAAGTAGAAGTGGACAAGAGTGGTTCCTGGTCAATCCCCAAAGCCTACGTTGCTCTTGATGCAGGCACAGTGGTAAATCCTGAGCACGTAAAAGCACAATGTGAAGGCGGCATCATTTACGGGATAAGTTGCGCTATTGGCCAGATAACGGCGTCTAATGGGCAAATAAATGAATCAAACTTTCACAACTACCTGGTAGCCAGAATGCCACAAACCCCGGTAGAGGTAGAGGTTACTATTGTTGACTCAGTTGCGCCGCCAGGCGGTGTGGGAGAGCCACCAACGCCTCCGGCTGCCCCAGCATTAGCCAATGCGCTGTTTGCAGCGACGGGCGTGAGACTGCGTGAACTTCCCATCCCGCTGAGCGTAAAAGGGAGTTAAATAGTCGGTGTAAAATCCTCTGGCGGTACCTGCCACTGCTTCATTAGCAGTGGCGCAACCGTTTTGGCATCAACCGGTTTGGAAAAGTAATAGCCCTGTTGCCGCACACAGCCGTGATTTAGTAAATACCGCACTTGTTCAGAATGTTCTATCCCTTCTGCAATACAATCCATTTTTAAGCTCAGTGCCAGATTAATGGTAGTTTGTACCAGCGCATTTTCTTCCCCACTTGCCTGAATATCGTCGATAAAGCTTTTATCGATTTTGAGTATTTGCAATGGGAATCGCTTCAGATAACTCAGTGAGGAATACCCTGTACCAAAGTCATCCAGGGCCAGTTTAAATCCGGCATCGCGAATACGGGTAAGTTCATTGAGCACTTCATCCGACTGATCGATTAATACCCCTTCCGTAATCTCAAACCGTATTGCCGAATTGGGTAATCCCGCCTCACGCAGCAGCGCTTCTATCAGATCTAAGTCGAAGTGCGTCTTAAAATGAAGTGCCGATAAATTGATAGACACATAGCCTTTGAATCCGTTGGCATACCATATTTTCATATCATTGATTGCCTGAGCGGCGGCAACCCGCGTGATTTCAATAATATGGCGCATTTCTTCCAGTACCGGAATAAATTCTGCTGGCGAAATCCACTCGTCCTGATAATGACAGCGAAGCAATAATTCTACGCCATCAGTTTTGCCCGAGGAGAGATTGATGATTGGCTGATAATAATTAATGAACGCCTGTTCCTGATAGGCAGATTTCACTCTATTCTCCAGTGCCAGACGCTCCTTGGCGCGTTCGTTCATTTCTTTGGTGTAATAAATAAACGCACTAAGGGTATCTTTTTTGGCACTGTACATGGCTACGTCAGCTTGTTTTAGCAGTTCAGCCGGATCAGTAGCATCATCCGGGAAGAATGAAATCCCCACAGAACACGACACCCTTAACACCTCTTTACCCAGTGATATAGGTGTTTCAATAGACTCAATTAGCTGTGAGACAAACTTAGATACAGACCCTTCGTTTTCTATCTCTTCCATGACAATCACAAACTCATCACCGCCCAACCGCGCTACGGTGTCACTTTTCGATGCCAGGTTGAGCATGCGGTTAGCAATTACCCTTAACAGCTTATCGCCATAATCATGCCCTAATGAATCGTTGATACCTTTAAAACGGTCAAGGTCGACAAATAATACGGCAACGGTATGTTCGTGTGTTACCGCATTGGCAATGGCATGTTCCAGTCTATCCAGCAATAAACTGCGGTTAACCAAGCCGGTTAAGCTGTCAAAATTGGCAATTTTAACTAACTTTCGTTCTGCGTTCTTTTGTTCAGAGATATCAGAAATAACAACCAGATAATGCGTAGTTTCGTTGTCTTTGGCAGAGCCCTGCATCACATTAATATCAATTAACACATCGTACTTGCGTCCATCAGGCATCACGATACTGTCTTCGCCTTTCCATACATCATCGTCTTTGAGAAGACGCAGTTGGCCTGCCAATTGCCGTTCTAGCTTGGGGTCTTGCTGATACAAGCGCTGTAACTGTCTGTCCAGCCTGTCTTTGTCGGTAATCCCAAAGGCACTTTCAAAAGCAGGGTTAGCGGCAACGGCACGGTGATGCTGATCAAATATAACTACCCAGTCGCTGGTGTGTCTGAATGCATTGCCAAACAATTTCACCTGTTGTTGTGCCTGCTGTAAGCGCACTAACTGTAAATGCCGGCTAATCAGATAGGCACCTAGTAATGTCACAAAGCAAATTGCATACAGTGTGTAGGCTAAAGGTGAAAGAAATGGCGGATAATCAACCTCTATAGTCAGACTCACTGGCAAAATCGTCTGATCACTGTATTGTCCGGCAGGCATTACCTCAAATCGGTAGTTTCCGGCAGGCAGAGAAGGCAACACGACTTTGGTATCAAAGGTAGTATCTTCACTCAGCACCTGACGGCCAGTGGTCAAAACATAACGGAACCGGGTACCTTTTTGAGCGCTAAACTCCAGAGGAGAAAACTCGATGGTCAGGCCGTAGTCATCATACTTGAGTGGCAGATGTAATCCCGCCAGATTTTGTTTTGGTAAACCAAGTTCCCTGGAAGACAAACTCACTCCACTGATCACTAGTTGCTTCACATTTCGCTGCAGCGCTGACTTTTGATATTCAGCATTTATTGTGTCCGGATCAAAAATCACCACGCCCCGGGGAGAGCCATAGGCCATACGTCCATCCCGCAGTTTCAAACTTGCTCCCTGGTTAAACTCGGCTACGTTCAGTTCACGCCCGTACTGAAAATGTTTAAAGGTGAGCTTATCGGGCGAAAAGCGACGTAAACCGCTGTGAGAACTAAACCAGATGTTGTTATCTTTATCGGCCAGCAGGCCATAGACAAACGCCCCTTGCCCCAGAATATCCGGACCAAAGAAATAACGTTGCTGGTAATTATGGGCATCCAGGCCTACCAGCCCGTAACCTGGATAAACCACCCATAATACATTGTTGTGTAACTGCACTGAATCTGGTGCAAAATCCCCTGCCCGCACAATATCGGGCAATTGATGCACTCTTGCTACTTGCAGCGTCTCGGTATTGTACGCCCACAACCCATCGTAGGAAGCCAGTAACATCTGCTGTGGATTAGCCGGATTCACACCTATAAAGTTAGTAGACAGATTTAACGAGATGTCATGATTGAGGGCGGGTAATTCTTCCAGTGTGTCATTATCAAAATTGTAGCGGTAAAAATTGTCTGCAATAAAATACGCATTGCCGGCTCTATCCCGCGCCATACCTGTCATATACATTGCTTCATCAGCATCCTTGCCAAACGTTAACTGCTTATACGCACCGCTTTCTTTCTCAAATTCGTAGAGTCCGGCAAACGTTTGTAACAACAACGTGTCGTTACTCAATGATGAAATACGTTGAATAATATGCATGCTGTAAGGCGGTGGGATACCTTCACTCTGAAGGTAAAAACTGCTGCTTTTTGTTTTTGGATCGTATCGTGTCAGTCCGTTATCGGTGCCAATCCACAGGATACCTTCGGCATCTTCGTGAAGTGCCCACACATTATTGTCAGACAACACGGTTTTATTGCTGCTATAACGCTGATTTTGCAGCATGGTAAAATTCAGGCTTTGCGGACTCCAGAAAAAAGCCCCGCCGATGTAAGTGCCAATCCACAGGCCCTCATTTGGCGCTAATGCCAGCGCTCTGATTTCCTGGCGGGATAACGCTTCTAAACCAGACGCAGGATCCAAAGCATATTCGGCCTCCCAGTAACCATTGTTTAGTTGCATTCGCACTAAACCAATGTCGGTACCCAGCCAAATCAACGAATCATTGGCCTGTCGGATTTGCCAGATATTGCGCTGTGCAATTTCAAGTTTGGTGCCTGATACAGTTTGATGTGCAGCGCGAAAAGCCTGATGCAAATTCTGCACAGGCATGGAATATAAACCTGCTACGGTGCCGATCCATAACTTCCCAAAGCTATCAGTCATTAACGACTTGGCATTGGCATTGTCCATATTCAGCTCAACATCAGCTCGGTGCTCAATGGGCAGGAATTTCAGTTTGCCAATATTGCCCTTAAAGTCGGCGCTGCTGACAAACATCCCCACCGATGTAGCCATAACCAAAAGGTTGTCGATAAGTAACATATCGCGCAAATAGGGCGTGTTGTTTTTCCTATCGGCATCAATCGCATAAAGAATTGTTTGTTGTTGCGTAGTGGTATTGTAGTGAAGCAGCATTTGCTCGAACAACATGAGCATATTGCCATCAGGCAATTCAATGAATTTATTAACTAATTGCTGGTATTCCGGCGAGTCGATGTATTTTAGTTCCAGTACCGGCGTGTAGATATTGGTAGTAAGATCAAGCTTATAAACCCCACGGCTGGACGTACTGATCCAAAGATGCCGCGAGCTGTCCTGATATACCGCATTCACCGGGGAGGCGGCCAACACATCATCAGGCCCTTGAATATGCTCTACTCTATAACCGTCATAGCGATCCAAACCGCCATCAGATGCTATCCACAAAAAACCGTCGTGGTCGATAAAGAGTTGATTAATGCTGTCCTGAGCTAACCCCTGTTTTGTTGACAACGGTGTGGTAACCGGAGAGCTTAAAATAGGTTGTTCCGACAACATTCTGCCCGACGCACTCACCGAATACGCGAACACGCTAAACAAGATAAGTGTTAGAAACCGTTGGAATAACGCCAATGACCTGTACCAATACATCTTTTGTACTCAAATTTCCCTGTATACAGGGTATTCTTATTTTGGCGTGAGTTCTCACCGCCTTCTTTCTTTATAGATAGCATATTCACGGCATAATTTGTACGTTTACAGCAAGAAAAAGCTGTATTTTTGACGACTTGGAGTGAGTTGATTGGATATTTTTTTATCGATTATTGCGCGAGTGGAATTCGACCCACTTTGACCCGATCACGCCGTATCCCAGGCTGGGGAGCAAGCAGATAAAGATCACCGTTTCGCCCAACGTAAGTTTTCCTTACCCCAACAGATTTAGCCAATGCCGCGTGTGCAGCAAGGTGCTCTGGCTCACCATGTACAGGAATAACGATTTCAGGTTGAGTCCACTGATACATCAACTTTAATTCTTCAGCACAGGGATGACCACTGGCATGAATAGGTAAAGATGAATGTTCTGATTGAATCACGTTTATCTGTTTACCGTTGAGTTTTTCAACCAATCGCTCCACCAGCTTTTCATTACCGGGAATTACGATGCTGGAAAATATCACTGTATCGCCTTTTTCCAGTTCAAAAAATGGCAGTGAATCCGTAGCCAGTCGATTTAGCGCGGCCCGCCGCTCTCCCTGACTCCCGGTTACTACAACCAGCACTTCGTCCGGCGGTAAATAACCAACATGCGCGGGCGTGATCACGGTTATATCGTCTGGCCAGTAACCTGTTTCTCGCGCAACGCCTACCATATTTTCCAGCGACCTGCCGACACAGGCGAAATATCGGCCAGTTTTCTGTGCAATCCTTCCCAGCGAAATCAAACGGGCAATATTACTGCCAAAACACGCCACAACCACTCTGCCCTGGCAAGCTTTGATAGTAGAAAGCAATCCTTCCGCGCAAATACGCTCAGAAATTGAAAAGCCGGATTTAGTGGCATTAGTGGAATCACCCACCACCGCCAACAGTGATTGATTGCCTAATTCCCGGAAAGGCTTAGCGTCAAAAGGATTACCACTTACCGGTTGAGCATCTATTTTCCAGTCCGCCGTATGCAGCACAGTGCCCACCGGGGTGTGAATAAGCAATGCTTGTGGTTCGGGAATGGAATGGGTAATAGCGAGCCAGTGAATAGTAAAGGGCCCCACGGTTTTGCTCGAGCCAGTTTGGACAATCTCAACCGGCACCTGATCCACTAATCCGGCCTGAGCCAATTTTCTCTGTAAAACCGCAGCGGTAAAAGGTGTAGTGATCACCATACATCGCAATCGGGGCCAGAGGGCAGCAACAGCACCGATATGGTCTTCGTGGGCATGAGTAATTATCATGGCAGCAATATCCTGCCGTCGCTCACTCATGAACGATGGATCGGGCGCCACTACGTGATGTCTGGAATTGTCGGCTACGTCGGGTTGTAAATAAGGTGCTGTCAGCGGTTCGTCAAAAGACACCCCACAATCTACGATCAACCATTGCTTGTTATGACCGTAAACGTTGAAATTCATCCCTATTTCACCTGTGCCCCCAATGGGAACAAACCACAAATCCTGTTGCTGTGGTATGAAATCTGAAATAACCCCTCCTGAATCCGCACAAATCAAACGCCAACACTTGTGAAGACGCTATTGGCTTTACGCCGGAACAAATGAATACACCGAAAAGGCACTACGCATACCCAAACCGTGTATTTGGCCTCTTTGAAATAGTAACGACATAAAATGCAACGCGGATCAGCGCCAACGCAAAAAATCGTAGCTAACCTGCGAAACCATTATCTTTGGAACAGCTCAGACAAGGCAGAAACAATATTACTTCTGCAGATTATTGCTACAATAGCTTTTCAGCAAAATCCTCTGGAAGCATCACTTCGCTGTCTTCACCTGGTGCGGGAGCAACAATGACACACAGCAAATCACGACTCAAGCCAATCGTCCAACGGGATAACCAGGTGTCTAAATCGATGGCTTTGGGCTCGCATTCAGACCACTCTTCGTTAGCCCACATTTGTGCAAGACCCGCCGTTGGCCATACCGGTACACCATCTTCATCGTCAGACGTTAGCATTACGCATCCATCCTTGTCGTTAAGAATGAATACTTCCTTGCTGGCTCTCACCTGCTCAAAAAATTTAGCCGGTCTTTGTTCCTGGGGCAGCATTAAAAATGCGTCATCTGACCACATCGTTGTCTCTCTTGTTCATTGATTTACGTTATTTACCCAGCGGCAAAATTACTGGCAACCACTTTAACTACATCAGGCACCATTGAGCGGCGCACCGATTTCATGTGGTACATATACAGTTTACACTGGCTTTTGTGAAACTGCTCAACACATTCAACGTTGCTAAGCCCCCATTGTGTCCAGTCAGGACCAATAGGTAAAACCGCCACCCCACCTTCCGCTTTCAATGTGGCGAGTGCCAGGCGCAATGAGTTAGTAGTGAATTTTGCATCCCTGAAGTCGGGGAAATGGGTCAGTAATTCGTCCCGCGCTTTACTTCCCCAGTCTATTGCAACAAATTGATCCGCCGCGGTATCGATGCTCTTCTGGTTGATACTAAACAGACCCAGCGGTAAGGATTTCAGCAACTGGCCGTTCAACTCTTCTGATTTTAGCGGCTCACTCGAAAATGCAATATCAACACTACGCTCGTGGAGTTGTCGCGAAATTTGTTCTGATGTTAACACTTCGGCCTTGATAGCCCATTCAGGAAAATGCTGATGGATTTGATGCAGTAATTCAGGCATCCAAATTTCATTGTTCAACTGACTGGCACCGCACACAAGGTATTCACCTGCTTCTCGTTGCAGTTCTTGTTTGGCTTGTTGGAGTATGTCGTTTAATTGTTCAGCGAATGGCAGTAACTTCTCGCCTGCTGGCGTCAACTGAATACTATTGCGATGCCTGATAAACAGCGTGGTGTGAAAATATTCTTCGAGTTGCTTAATTCTTGCACTCACAGCAGACTGAGTGAGGTACAAATTCTCTGCAGCTTTACCAAAATGACGGGTCTTTACGACTTCAATAAAAGTAGTTAAAAAGCGGATATCCATTGCTTATACGTATAGTTGATTCTCGCCGATACGCATACGCTGTCATATCTTTACCACAAAGTAAATTAAAAACAGGCTACACCTGTCCCAAACCGGGACAGGTGCTTATCATTCCATCAATTGGACTCGTAATGGGACTTGCGCTCTTTCTCTCGTCGCTGCGTTTCACGTTTTTTGTGTTTAACGTCCTGCGCACGCTTGTGAGTTTTACGATGCTCGGCAGATTCTTCATCCTCTACCGAATCCCATTCTTCCCGTTGGTAACGATAGTCTTTACTCATTTTCTTCTCTGGTAATAACAAACTTGGGTGTAACAACTTAATTATTCATCGGTGAAATAAAAACGGAAACGAATAGTTTTTATCGTGACGACAAATGATATTTCTGACCATTTTTTAAGCAAGCGATGCACCACGCTGTATCATTTTCAAGAAAAAAAACACGTAGACCACTGATTTTACTAGGTTGTAGCAGCTCTATTTCTATGCTTTACCGGTTGTAATGTTGGTATGAATGTTTGATCAATATGTAAACCAATTTTTTTTCTGGTGAAGAAAAAAATTTTTTGTTTTTCATTTGATAATTTTTCACTTAAAAGTGCGTGCAACTATCCTATGCCAAGAGATAACGCACCATGAAGACGCCAGATATACGTGTACCACAAAAGCCTTTTATCGACCGTCAGCATTTTCCGTACGGTTTTAAAAAGTCCGGAGACTTCAGTATTAGTGAAGCGAACTTGCTTAGTCAGTATGGCAAAACATTAGCAGGTTTAGAATCGGGTGAATTAACACCAGAAACTGCCGACGAAAAACACTTTGTTGCTATGCTCAAAGGCGAAGAAGCTGTTGAAACCCCGTTGGATAAGGCTTGGTTAAAATACATCAAGCTTGCCAGGGGACGGAAGCAGTTTTATACGTTGCATAGCACTGCAAGTAATCAGTCTGATTACGATGACGACTACAGTGACGATGAATTCGATGTAGCATAAGAGACGGTTTTCCGTCTCTTTTTCTTTGAGCCACATTTAATCAGCAAGGCATGCATGTTTGGCATGCCAAACTGCTGTACTCAGGCGCAAAAGAACTGATATAGCAGCGCCATTTGCTGCTTTATCCGATCATCAGCTAACCGGTAATAAATTGTCTGTCCTGCTCGCCGCGTTGCCACCAGGTGTGCATCACGAAGCAATGCAAGATGTTGTGATAACACTGGTTGGGTAACCGGCACATTGTTAAGTAACTCGGTAACCGAGCGCTCTCCTTCAATTAATGAACACAACACCATTAATCTTGTCTTATTGGATAACTGCTTTAGAAACTGCTCTGCATCTTCAGCCCGGCTGAGCATTTGGGATGGGTCCATAGCTAACACCTTACACGTGGTTAACAACTCGCTATTGCTTTATTGAACGCCAAAGCGATTGAATTCGCAAGAGTTATTAGTATATTTTACTTGACCAGCTAATCAGGTTTGCGATCCCTGCGCAAAAATTGCCATTTTAGGCTTTTCCTTCTCGCTGGCCTATTGCTTATACCAATTCGCATAGTAGTTTACCCTCTCAGAGTGAGTCAAAACGACTTAGATCACGACGCGAACTCTGAGGCATAGTCATTCTATGTCCAGAGGGCGCAACACAGATGTAAGTCGTTTTGGCCACTCCCTTCGGG
>NZ_JBLBUE010000014.1:0-56413 GCF_047290655.1 Alteromonas sp. AMM-1
AAAGTCCATAACGAGCAGATTGTGTATTGTTATGCACCAGGTTTTGGTCAGCAGGGTGAGTATGCTGAGAAACCCGCCTACGACGATATTATTCAGGCAGAAAGCGGCGTGGCCTATTTGAATCGGGATGCCAGCGGACAGCCAAGGTTTATTCCAACGATCATCTGTGACAAGGTAGGGGGGTTACACCTGGCAATGGCCGTGCTGGCCGGCTTAAATTACCGCCTGCGCGAAGGAAAAGGCTGCGTGATTGAAGCCCCTATGTTTGAAAGCATGGTGTCATTCCTGATGACCGAGCAACTGTCAGGTGAAACCTTTGTCCCTCCAATAGGTGGAACTGGCTATGAACGATTAAATTCCCCTTACCGCAAGCCATTTCCTACCGCCGATGGCTATATCAGTATTCTGCCTTACAGTACCCGACACTGGCAGGCGTTTTTTAAACTCATTCAGCGACCGGACATGGTTGATCATGAGTATGTAACTAATCCCGTACTGCGCAGCGAAAACGTAGGCTCTTTGTACAAGATAGTGAGTGAGGTTACGCCGGATAAATCAACATCTGAATGGATAGCGCAGCTTGGCGAATTGGATATACCCTGTGCGCCAGTTAACGATATTGCTTCGCTGCTCTCTGATCCGCATTTGCAGTCGCAGCAGTTCTTTTCAGAGTTCGATCATCCCTCTGAAGGCCGGTTACGAGAGACCGCTTCGCCATTCTTTGCCAAAGGCGTAGACAAATTACCCAATAAACCAACGCCATTACCTGGCCAGGATACGGCATCGATATTGAGTGAATTGGGCTACGGGCCTGAAGAGATTGAAGCGCTTGTTGAGAACGACACTGTGTTCACGGGAACAAAACGGGATTAAGTTATGAACAGAATAATACAAAAAGCATTACGAACAGTATCACTGCTCAGTGCTCTGGCGGTTGTTGTAAGTTGCACAAGCGCGCAACCTGAACAGGAAGCTCGCTTTAAAACCCTCACTAGCCAGCTCGACTCGTTGGTGCAGAATGGCACTATGCCTGGATCGGTAACCTATATCGTTGAACAAGGGAAGCCGGTATTTCATTACGTAAACGGCTATCGGGATGTGGATAGTCAGATACCGATGACTGACGATACTTTGTTTCGTTGGTATTCCATGTCTAAGCCCGTTACCAGCGTAGCTATTATGTTGCTACAGGAGCAAGGCAAGCTGGCGGTTTCGGATCCGATTGAGAAATATATTCCCGCCTTTGCTGATGTGAAGGTATATGCGTCCGGGACGCTGGACAACATGGTCACTGTCCCTCCCGTCCGTTCAATTACCATTGGCGATTTACTGGCACATAAGTCAGGGGTAACGTACCACTTCACCGGCACAACTCCCGTGCATCAGTATTACCGCAAATACGGTGTTAAGCGCAATACGCCGGTAGGCGCGCTGCCAACTGATGGAGAACCAGCAAGCGATCTGCAGGAACTTACCGAACGTTTGGCAAAGGCGCCTTTATTGCATCAACCTGGGGAGCGTTTTACATACAGCTATTCCACCACCTTACTGGGGCGGATTGTGGAAGTGGTATCGGGTGAACGATTGGATGCTTATTTGGCAAAGGCAGTGTTTGCGCCTTTGGGTATGAAAGACACCAGTTTCTTTGTTACAGGTGATGATTTGAACCGGTTTGTAACCAACTACCTTATGACGGACTCTGGCCTGAAGGTAATAGAAACTGCCGGGAATACTGACTATAAAGACCCCACCCGACTACTCGACGGCGGCGGGGCGTTGGCCGGCACAGCCCAGGACTATCTGGCCTTTGCTACCATGCTGGCAAACAATGGAGAATACCAGGGCAAGCGCTTCTTATCCGAAACCTCAGTGAGTAGCTTGTTTGCACATAGCATTGACATTACCGGGCTGGGCAACGATGCGCCCATTGGCTTTGGATATGGCTTTGCAATAGGCAGCGACGCAACGGAAGCTATGCCGTTCATGCCAAACGGGACCTTTGGTTGGGCTGGCTCGGGTAATACGGTATTCTGGGTCGATCCTGAAACGCGCTCGCTGGTGGTATTTATGACACAAGTCATCACGCCGCCGCCTTTCGATAAGCAGGTTCCATTCAGACAATACTTAATTCAGGCCACAAAAGAGAACTAATCGATGCTCGCACTTGCAGGATTTATCACCATAACAGGTGTGCTGTTGGGCATTATGTCCAAGCGCCTGTCGCCCATTATGGCGTGGATTATGGTACCTGTGATGGTGGCGTTAGTGGTAGTGAACGCAGCGGATGTTCCTGACTACATGCTAAAAGGCATTGTCAGTATTGCGCCGGTTGCGGTGATGTTTATGTTTGCCATCTTGTTTTTTGGCATTATGAACGATGCGGGCGTGTTCAACCCCATCATTAGCACGACTATTCGACTGTGTGGGAACGACATTAGAAAATTGTTTGTCGGCATTGTGCTCATTACCGCACTGGTGCATCTGGATGGCTCCGGCGCCAGTACCTTTCTGATTGTTATTCCGGCTGTGTTGCCCATTTTTGATGCGCTTAAGCTCGACCGTCGGTGGCTGGCTTGTCTGGTGGCTATGTCGGCTGGGGTCAATAATATGCTGCCGTGGGGAGGCCCAACCATTCGCGCCGCCGCCGCTTTGAACCTATCGGTAATGGACGTATATCAGCCATTATTACCAATTCATATTGGAGGCATGTGCTTCGTTATTGTGACAGCCTACTGGATGGGGGCGAGGGCCAGCAAAGCCCTGGCACAGAACAATGAACAGCCTGAATTCTGTTTACCAGTGTCTGAATCGTCCACTACGCCCTGGCAATGGGTGGCAAACGCAACGTTAATTCTGGCCGTTATTGCCAGTATTATTGGTCAGGTCCTGCACCCGGCAATAGCATTTATTGCGGGTACGCTGGGGGCGCTATTAATAAATGCGCCCGGCTATAAAGCTCAGACACTTCAGATTGAGGCACATGCCAAACCTGCTGTTACCATGGTGGTTATTCTGTTCGCGGCCGGTTGCTTTACCGGGATTCTCAGGCATTCCGGCATGTTGGATGCCATGGCACAACAAGGCAGTCTGTTATTGCCAGAGGCCATGGTGGGGCAGTTGCCATTACTCGTAGCGTTACTGGCGATGCCGTTAAGTTTAATGTTTGACCCGGATTCCTTTTATTTTGGTGTATTGCCAGTGTTGTCGGGCATCGCACAGCAAGCAGGTATTGCAGGCCAGACCATGGCGCACAGTGCATTGATTGGGCAAATGACGACTGGCTTTCCGGTGAGTCCACTCACACCAGCAACCTTTATGCTGGTGGGCTTAACCAGAATAAACCTTGCCGATCACCAACGCTTCACCTTTCCCTATTTATACGCAATCTCACTGTTTATGACCGTGCTTTGCGTACTTACCGGTGTAATACAGATTTAACCATGAATACTACAAAAACGGTTGATGTAAAAATCGCAGAGATGGGGCCACGCGATGGCCTGCAAAATGAGTCTGCCAATGTGCCTTTATCTACCCGAGTAGAGTTAGTGAACAGGCTGTCAGATTGCGGATTGCACTACATAGAAGCTGGCAGCTTTGTCAGCCCGAAATGGGTACCTCAAATGGCGGATTCAGCGTCAGTGTTCGCAGGGATACAGCGTAAACAGGGTGTAACTTATGCCGCACTTACACCCAATATGAAAGGGTTTGAGCAGTCCTTAGCAGCCGGTGTTGACGAAGTTGCTGTATTCGCTTCTGCGTCGGAGGGATTCAGTTGGCGCAACATTAATTGCGATATCCACACCAGCCTAGAGCGCTTCAAACCTTTGCTTGAGGCAGCAATGAAAGAGAACATGCGCGTGAGAGGGTATGTATCTTGTATTTTTGCCTGTCCATATGACGGCCTTACCCGGCCTGAACAGGTTCTAGACGTCTCACAGCGGCTACTTGATATGGGCTGCTATGAGATATCACTGGGCGATACCATTGGGGTAGGGGTACCAGGTAAAACCCGCGCTTTGCTAAAACACCTTAAACAGCATGCTGACTTGTCTGATTTTGCCATGCATTTTCACGACACCTACGGCCAGGCAATTGCCAATACTTATGTGTCTCTTGAAGCAGGCATTCGCGCCTTCGATTCATCGGTGGGTGGATTGGGTGGCTGTCCCTATGCCAAAGGGGCGTCGGGAAATATGGCCACAGAAGATTTGGTGTATTTGCTAGAGCAGGAGGGTCTCACTCACGGAGTGGATTTATCTGCGCTCAGCGAAACGGGTCATTGGGTGAGTGCTGAATTGGGCCGGGTTTCCCAATCCAAAGTGGGGAGGGCAATATGCGGAGTCTGCTAAAAATCGCTTTGTGATTGTTGTTGTGTTTCTCTAACCATCAAGTCTATTTTCTCTATTGTTTGGTGCTTACAAGTAGGTGGGCACTCACTTATTTTATTTTTTCGCTGTTACTTCCCTAAACCAATCAGATAAACCTTATTTATATTAAAATATTGTTAATTAATAGTATAGATTAATTTAATTTATTTATTGGGGTGTGTTTTTATTAACCCTGTAGCACATAGCTTCCATCTCCCGGCCGGACGATGTCACCAAAAAAAGTAAGCAGAGCAAGTGCACCGACATGCCGATGCTCAGGACAAGTGGAACACCTATTATGTTGAACCAAAATCAAACACGTAAGACAGCAATAAGCATTGCCGTTGCAACTGCGATCATGTCAAGTGCAGTGATGCATCCGGTCATGGCTCAGGAGCAGGAACCAAAGGAACAGTCAGTTGAAGTTGTGCGGGTTACTGGTAGTTACGTTACCCGGGATACCCAAAGTACTATGTCATCCCCGATCCAAATCGTCGGTAATGAAGAAATCATGAAATCAGGTTTTTCGGGCGTAGATGACCTGATTGTTAACAATACAGCCAACACCGGGAGTGTCGGCGGCGTGAACAACCTGGCTGGTGGTGGTGCAGAAGGGCGGCAAACCCGCTCGGCTAACTTGCGCGGCCTTGGGCCTTCCTCAACACTGGTATTGTTAAACGGACACCGGGTTGCCTCTCAGGAACAGGATGCAAAGCGCAACAGCTATACTAACCTTGCTGCTCTGGTGCCCACTATTGCGGTAAACAGAATTGAGACCGTGCTTGACGGCGCATCGGCAATTTATGGTTCAGATGCTATCGCTGGTGTAATGAATGTTATTACCGATGACAACTACGAAGGTGTGACCGCCATTTGGCAGCATATTGCGATTGAGAATGCACCATCAAACCTGCTTCAGTTTAAAATTGGTGGCGGTTCCGGGAATTTCCACGGCATGTTTGCCAGTAGCTACGAATACAAAGCTAACCTGCAAAATGGCGATAGAGCCATTACTGCATCGAACAATACCTCAGGCACAGCGCAGCCAGGCAACTATGCGTTAACTTCGCGTCCAGTGGCTGCTGATGGCGGCGATGTGATTATCGACAACGGCGTAAATGGCCCCATTAACTACTCTCAGCTGTACGACCAAATTTCGGCAAGCACAGGCAATAGTCGCGTGGTATTCGCCGATCCGCACTGTACCGTAGAAGGCACGGGGGGAATTTACGTGGGCAGTAACCCCTTCCCACATGGCACATGTCAGTTCAGTTATCAGCAGATGAACCCGATCATGCCTCAGTCCAAAACCTGGCTGAACTATGCAACAGCCAGCTACACGCTGGATAACAGTCATGAACTGTTTTTTGAGGGACGTTATTACAAGCAGGAAGGTCGCCGCTTTGGTGTAGCGAGTATGCCAATTTCGTTGGGGTCGCCCGTTGTGCCCGCCGAGAACCCATATAACCCATTTGGCGTAGATGTGCAGTTCACCGGCCGCGTGTTGGGCGTGAATGCCGATTACCGGGAAGAAACCTCGAATGTAGATGGCACACACCTATTGCTGGGAATAAAGGGTGATATTGGTAGCACTGACTGGCAATACGAAGTCAGTGGTGTGTGGAGTCAGGAACGCGCAGTGAATAGCGCGCCGGATACAGATTTGCAGATGCTGCAAAACGCGCTTAATGGTTATGGTGGCGCCGACTGCCTGATTGATCCGTTTGGACAGCCGAGTGCATCGGAAGTCCCTGGGCAAGGAAACTGTGTGTATTTTAGCCCGTTTGGTGCCGATCAGTTGAATCATGATGAGCGCGTTTATTATAACCTGCTACAACCATCAGTAGGCAGTGACGAAGTAACCTACCAGATAGTTGAATTTGTGGTAAATGGCAGCTGGTTTGACTTACCTGGTGGTACGGTTGGTGTGGCTGTGGGTGGTCAAACCCGTAAAGAAATCCGCAAGGTGGGGGTAGATGGCGCAACTCAGGCCGGTCGTTGGGGCTTCTTTGGTAAGCGTTCGCCAGGTGAAGGCGACCGCAAAATTGACGGGATCTTTGCCGAGTTATACCTACCCTGGACGCTGGACATAGATATGCAGCTGGCGCTACGGTACGAAGATTACGGTAAGTTCACTAACACCGATCCTAAAGTGGGTGTGAATTGGCGAGTAACCGACGATATTTCGTTGCGGTTGTCTGCCAGCACGGCATTCAGAGCACCGTCACTGGCACACTCTGTAGGTAACCAAACCTCGTCAGGTGTAAGCCAAACCGTGGATCCTTTAGATCCCAATGACAACGGCACATTCCGGGTAGTGAATACCATATCTAACCCCAATCTGGCCCCTGAAGAATCAACAAACGTGAATATCGGGGCTAGCTGGGCCGCTACCGATGAATTAACTATGTCTCTGGATTACTGGAGCTTTGATTTTGAAAATCAGGTAACCGCAGAAAGCGCTGCTCAGGTTATTCAGGCCGATCCAAACGGGCCGAACCTGATTCGCGATGCCGACGGTCGTTTACTGGCAGTTAATGTTGGCTATTTTAATGCGGGTAAAACCAAAACAAATGGCGTGGATTTTCGCGTGGATTACCGCACTGAAATTTTCGATGGACACTACATCAGTATAAACAACTCACTAACATGGATTAACGAATATACGGTTCAGGTGGGCAAAGACCAACCCGTTTACGACGTGGTAGGCCGACGCAACGACAATAACCCCGGCTCTGTCGCACCAGAATTTCGCGACACAATGCAGGTGTCATGGCAACACATGAAACACAACGCAAACCTGACTATGCGTTATGTTGACAGCGTTGAAGATGATGTGTTTTTGCCCATGAATTATACCCAGCCATGGGGCACTATCAGTTCATCAACGGTATTTGACGCGCAATACGCCTATCGGTTTGGTGAAGATGATCGATATCAGATTGCTGTGGGTGCGATAAATCTGTTTGATACAGACCCGCCAGCCGCATTCTTTACCAAATACCTGTCTACGGCTGCCGATCCGCTGGGTCGTCAAGCGTATATGAGGTTGTCGATAGAAATGTAGTAAAACCCAACTTGAGATTAATGCACCGCATTTTGCCCGCGTAACGCGTGGGCAATGCGGTTTTTTGCTGAATGCCAGTGATTTTTGGGCAGTACGGGGGCCTGTTGAATAATGGCGTTAAAGTCGATGTCGTTGATGGAAAGCGGCGGTACGTGGGCACAGAACACGGATTGCGGTTGTAACGTCTGAATGCGCTTAAGTGATTGTTTATACTGATTGGGATGGCAGATTGGATAGGGCGGCGTTAACTGACGTTTTACCGATACCATAAGATCTGCCACGTATGCCTGGCTGGTAGCACTGTGGTAAAGGGTTAAATCGTGATCGGTATGCCCCGGCGTAAACAGTACCTGCCAGTCCTCAAACCCCGGCAGTGTTTGTTCGTCCAGCAGAATAATATCGGGCTTCAAAATGGGGCTATACCAGATATGCTTTTTAGGTTTGCCCAAGCGGCTCGCCACCCACCAGGTTAGGCTTACATCAATAAGGTGCGCAGCACGACCCATAATACCTGAATACCATTTCGCCGCTTTGGGATGAGCCGCTATGTTTGCGCCGGTTAATTTGCGAAGCGTATGTGCGCCGCCAGCGTGATCAGGGTGCATATGTGTCACCACGATCAGTTTTAAATCGCTGAGTTCACGATCAAGTGTCTGAGTAATATACCTGCATACTTTACGCGCATCTGCCCGGCTGCAGCCGTCCAGTAACAACAATCCCTGTGATGTTTCCACCAGATAGATATGTTGTATGTAGCCCGCCAGGGTATGCAGTTTCATCAACTTAACCTACCGTTGTAACGCGTTTTTAACCGGATTGGCGTAGTTGGCAATCAGGTAGTCACGGGCTTCTTCCGGCAGTTGTGCCAGCTTGTGCTTGAGTGTTTGTTTGCACGCTTCCGGTATAACTTTATTGGCAGTTTGGGCGGCCAGATAATTAATCGGATACAGCTGGTAGTGCGAATGTATATGTTGGTCTATAAGCGCTGCCAGTTCCGCTGGTGTGTCTGGTACATCGTTAATTGGCGCTGAAAAACTTACCGTGATACGGCCTTTGTAGCCGGTGATGCCCTTGATTATGCTGGCAATATCTTCCATTTCCGCTTTTTGATAACCGCCCAGGTGCGCGCGGTGATAAAGCTCGGTGGCTTTGGCAATATCGCAAGGATCGTTTTCATAGGAAATGGATACCGGTACGATGCGCAGCGACTGCATGTATTCGCTGAACGATTGTTGTTGTGACTTGCCGTTCATATAGAACATTTTCAGGATGGCCGGATCAGTCATATCCAGTCCATCTTTGGCGCGACCTTCGCGCTGGGCAATCCAAATAGAATGGCCTTCGTCTAACGAGTGCTTTATGTAGCCCGACAACGTGGTGAGGGCTTTGAGTAATTGCCGGGGTGCCTTGGCGGAACGGTTTACCACAAAGCCTTTATTCAGCTTCATTAACTCAGTAACGCTGGGCTTTTTGAGCAGGTTGTCACCAAAGGCGATGCGCGCAGTCGGGAAGCCGGATTGATGCAATGCATAGTTCACTAACGCCGGATCCATCGCAATATCGCGATGGTTAGACACAAACAAATAGGGCGTGTCTTTGGAAAGCTGTTCCACGCCCTTTATGGTTACACCATCAGTGGTTTCGTTCAGCACGCGGCTAAGGTAGCGCTCTACTTCAAGTTGCACCTGCTCAACACTGCGAAGTTTGCCCCAGGTGCGTTTTAGCCAGAATCTGATCACCGGGCTTACCAGCATTTTTACCAATCGGCTACGCTGTCTGAAACGGTGATTCACGATAGCGGAAATAAATTCGGGGTCGTTTACCAGGCGCTGAATAGCATCAGGGATTTCATTGTCGTGGTAGGCGCGTATGGCCTGATAAGGATCGTTAGTATTGTTCATGGTTACCGCATTGCAATTAATACCTGCCCCGGCAGAGGATCTGCCGGGGTAAGCAAGTCTACTTCTCAATGCCTGCTAAATGGAAGAAAAACGCATACTCTTTTGCTGTTTGTTCGTAACGTTTAAAGCGTCCGGATGCGCCACCGTGTCCGGCTTCCATGTTGGTGATGAACAGCAGCAGGTTGTCATCGGTTTTCTTTTCACGCAAACGCGCCACCCATTTCATGGGTTCAAAGTACTGTACCTGGGAATCATGCAGGCCCGTGGTAACAAATAAATGCGGGTACTTTTGCGCTTTTACCTGATCGTAAGGTGAATAAGACAACATGTAGTCGTATTCGTCTTTGTTAACAGGATTACCCCATTCGGTGTACTCACCCGTGGTAAGGGGAATGGTGGCGTCACTCATGGTGGTCACAACGTCAACAAAGGGAACGTGGGCCGCAATCGCGGTATACAGCTCTGGCTCCATGTTGGCAATGGCGCCCATTAGCAAACCACCTGCACTGCCGCCTTCAGCAAAAATACGCGTTGGATCGGCATATTTCTGTTCTATCAGGCCTTTGGTTACGTCTATGAAATCGGTGAATGTATTCTTTTTGTTGCCCATTTTACCGTCTTCATACCATTCACGTCCCAGCATCTGACCGCCGCGAATGTGCGCAATGGCCACCACAAAGCCGCGATCCATCAGCGAAATCCAGTGAGATACAAAGGTAGGATCAATGGTTGCACCATAGGACCCATAACCATACTGGAACAGCGGATTAGTGCCGTTTTTAGTGAATTTGTCTTTGCGGTACACCAGTGAAACCGGTACCTGCTTGCCGTCTCGAGCAGGGATCAATACGCGCTCTGACTGATAATTGGCAGCCACAAACTCATCGCCTACTTTATTTTGCTTGAGCAACGTGGTTTCCATGGTTTCCAGGTTAATATCAAATGTGCTGGGTGGCGTAGTAAGCGACGCGTAGTAAATGCGAATGGTATTGGTATCTACCTGTGTGTTACCCGAAAAATACGCAGTATAAATTGGGTCTTCAGTAGGAATGACATAGCTTTCACCGGTTTTCAGTGATACCGCATTCAGGCTGAGCATGCCGTTTTTCTTGGCTTTATATACCAGGAAATCTTTTAGTAGCTCGATGTCCTGAATGAACACTTCCGGGTCGTGGGCGATCACTTCCTGCCATTTGCCTTTATCCGCAGTATGCGCCTGATCAACCTTCATAATGCGGAAGTTCTTGGCGTTGTAGTTGGTTAGAATGTAGTAGTCGCTGCCGTGCTTGGCTACAGAGTATTCCAGTCCATCTTCAATCGGCAGGAAAGGAACAGGTTTGGCTTTGGGGTCGTCGGTGGCTATCAGTGTGGTACCGGTTTGTTCGGTATTGTCATGACTGATAAAAATCACGTCCTCGTCTTTACTCATGCCCAGCGAGGTATAAAACGTCGTGTCGGCTTCTTCGTAAATCAATTCATCATCGGATTGTGGTGTGCCCAGCACATGGCGGAACACCTTCGACCCCAGCAGGGTTTGTGGGTCGCGCTCAATGTAGTACAGGGTTTTGTTGTCTTTTGCCCAGTATACTTGCCCGTTGGTGTTGGTGAGCTCATCGCTCAACAGTTCGCCTGTTGCCAGGTTTTTCACCTGAAGTGTATACATACGACGGCTGACGGTATCTACCGTGAAGGCAAGCATAGTGTTGTCGGGTGAGGCCTGATAGCTGCCTATGCTGAAATAATCGTGACCCTGGGCCATCTCATTGCCATTCAGCAGCACTTCATTGGTGCCATCCAGCGTGGGGCGGCGAACGTAAACGGGGTACTCGCCATCCCCTTCGTACAAGCTTTGATACCAGTAGCCGTTTTCTTTTACTGGTACTGAGGCGTCGTCTTTAGGAATGCGAGCTACCAATTCGTCGTACAGGGATTGTTGTTGCTTTTCCAGTGGTTTGAGAACGGCCTCAGCATAGCTGTTTTCTTTTTCAAGATGACCGAGTACTTCGGGATCTTCGCGTTTGTCGTCACGCATCCAGTAGTATTCGTCTATGCGGGTATCGCCGTGTGCGGTGAGTTCGTGCGGCACTTGTTTTGCTACTGGCGGTGCAATGGATGTACTTAAATTAACCTGTTCTTGTTGGCGCTTCACCTGTTCTGTCGTGGTTGGTTTTTCGCTGCATCCGGCAAGGAAGAGGCCGATACTGAGCGTAAGCAGTGTTTTTTTCATTATTGTCCTTTGCCGCAAGGCATGCTTTTTTGAGAAGCAGACAACATAGCGCATCTGTATTGGTGCTGCAAAGGTTGTTGCTTTTTGAATAGTAACAAGTTGCAAACAGCGGGTGAGAAGGTGAGAATCTGCGTATTCCTTCTCTCGTTAACCTGTTGCTCATGTTCGAATTATTCACCGCCGGGGTGCTAGAACCGCTCACCGCCGCAGGGCTCATTCTGTTGGCGGGATTTACTTCATTTGTTACCGGTGCCATGGGGTTAGGCGGCGGTATGTTATTGCTGGTGGTAATGGCCTCCACTATGCCAATAGCAGCGCTGATCCCGGTACATGGATTAGTGCAATTGGGATCCAACGCCAGCCGGTCGGTAATGACCTTTAAGCATCTTGATCGCACCATGTTTCGGTATTTCGCCCTGGGCACCGTGCTAGGTGCAGCGGTTGCCTCACTGGTTGTGGTGCAACTCCCGCTTACCCTTATCCAGTTGGCTATTGCCGTGTTTTTATTGCTGATGGTGTGGGGGATAAAACCCAAAACCCGCGAGACATCGCCACGCGGCAGTGTTGTGGCTGGCGCCTTAACCACGTTTCTGTCGATGTTTGTGGGCGCCAGCGGGCCGATGGTGGCCTCAGTGGTATTTCGCAACGGCTACAATAAGCTTACTCACACCGCCACCTTCGCCACCTGCATGACGTTTCAACACAGCCTGAAAGCCATTGTATTTACTTTTGTAGGCTTTGCCTTCTGGCAATGGTTGCCATTGGTACTGGCCATGATTGCCAGTGGTGCCATTGGCACCTGGCTTGGACTCAAATTGCTCAATAGGATCCCGGCAGACAAATTCAGGCTGTTGTTTAAGATAATTCTTACCGTGTTGGCTTTGCGCTTGTTGTATCAGGCCTTGGTGTCTGTTTTTTAATTTAGCTTTATATTGTATCGCTGTAGCTTTCTGTAAAGAGTGCGAGTACTTACTTCAAGCATTTTTGCAAGGTCGTCGGGTGAACCCTGATAGGTTTTACAGATGCGCTCCAGGTAAACCTGCTCAGCTTGATCGAGCGGCAAAATGTCCTGGCTGACGGCTTGAGTTTCTGTGGCGCTATAACCCAATACTTGTGGGGGTAAATCGCTGGCCAGTATGTCGTCGTCGTTCGCCATCAGCGCAGACTGCTCCACGATGCTAATGAGTTCGCGGATATTGCCGGGAAAGGAATAACGACACAGTGCCTCTATGGCTTGTGGTGAGAAACGCTTGTGTCGGTGCTCGCCGGCTGACAAAAAATGACGGCATAACATGGCTATATCAGACTGGCGCTCTCTGAGTGCTGGCAGGTGAATGGGAAACCCCGCAATTCGATAGTACAGATCCTGCCTGAACTCGCCTTTTTCCACCATCGACAACAAATTCTTATGGCTGGCACACACTAACCGAAAATCCGCTTTCTTCTGTTTCAGGCCGCCAACCGGACGGTAGCACTGAGTTTCCAGCAGGCGTAGTAACTTCACCTGCATGTTGAGGGGGACATCGCCAATTTCATCGAAGAATACAGTGCCGCCATTTGCCACTTCTATTAAGCCTTTCTTGGCATTTGTGGCGCCGGTAAACGCGCCTTTTTCATAGCCGAACAGTTCAGATTCAAACAGACTCTCATTTAAGCCGGTGCATTCAATTACGACAAACGGCTTTTCCGCACGGCGACTGGATTCGTGTACGGCTTGTGCAACCAGTTCTTTACCGCTGCCGGTTTCACCCTGCAACAATACCGCGATTTCCGATTGAGATGCGCGATTGATGCGGTTAAGCAGTGACTTAAATGCCTCCGATTGGCCAATCATTTTGTTTTTCTGTGAATCGGCCGAGGCGTAACTGATGCGGTCGAGAATTTCTAAAAAGCCAATGGTCATGCCATCTTCATCGCGTACCGGCTTCATTAATATATCGCAGTACGTCCGGCCTGCCGTGGTGTTGTGAATATGCACTACGCTACTGGGCCGACTGGTGCTTTTACACTGGGTAAGCGGGCAATCCTCACCATGCTTATCGCAGGGGCCTGGATTGTTATGCGAAACGGCGTAACAGGTGCTGGTGCCAATCGTTACCTGGGTATTGTAGGTGTCGCGGTAGGCTTCGTTAACTGCCTGAATGACATAGTCTGGGGTAATGAAGATAGCCGGTTTATCGATGGCATTGATCATTGATTGGATCAGTGACGTGTTCATGATCTCTCCATTGCGTCATTTATGGCAGCACTGTGCGACCGTCTGATGACAAATTTGGCACAGCCTGTCGTTAAACTCAACCACTGAGCTAATAAATATAATGAAAAACTAATATAAACAGCTATATAGCCGTCTTTTCAGACATGGCATGAAACTTGGTAACACACTGTTAACAACTAACCGGCCCGGTTGGCCTGTGTAAGCTAAGCCCGGCCTGCAAAAACAAAGAGAGCGATTATGGCTAAAGTGGTGGTGTTAGGTGCTGGGACAGGTGGTATGCCCGCAGCATACGAAGTAAAAGAAGCATTGGGTAAAGAGCATGAAGTATTGATGGTGAACGAGCGCGAGGAATTTCGCTTTGTGCCGTCGAACCCCTGGGTTGCAGTTGGCTGGCGCGAAAGTAGCGCCGTAACCATGCCCATTGAAAAGTACCTTAATAAGAAAAACATTGGATTTAAATGCGCCCGTATCGACAAGATAGATCCAAATGCGAATGTGCTGATTTCCTCTGAAGGTGAGGAAATCAGTTACGACTACCTGATCATTGCAACCGGCCCAAGGCTGGCATTCGATGCCATCGAAGGCGCCGGACCGGATGGCTTCACGCAATCTGTGTGTACGTTGGATCACGCCCAGCATTGTTATAACGACTTTGAAAAGCTGGTGGCTAATCCCGGCCCTGCGATCGTCGGCGCGTTTCAGGGAGCCAGTTGTTTCGGTCCGGCTTACGAATATGCCTTTATTCTGGATAAAGCCCTACGCGATGCGAAAATTCGCCATAAGGTGCCCATTACCTACGTAACCAGCGAGCCTTATATTGGTCATCTCGGCTTAGGGGGAGTAGGAGATTCCAAATCCATGCTGGAATCTGAACTGCGCAACCGCAACATTAAGTGGATATGTAATGCCCGGGTCGACAAAGTGACCGACGGTGTAATGCATATCAGTGAACTAAACCGCAAGGGTGAGGTGGATTTTACCTACGAAGAGGTGTTCAACCATTCCATGTTAATTCCGCCCTTCGGTGGTGTACCCGCGGTGGCTAACGTGGAGGGGCTGTGTAATCCCAAAGGGTTTGTGATCACCGATGAGCATCAGCGCTCACCTAAGTACCCGAATATTTTCTCGGGTGGCGTTTGCGTTGCCATTCCCCCGGTTGAATCCACGCCGGTACCTACCGGCACGCCCAAAACCGGCTACATGATTGAAACCATGATGACCGCGATTGCGCACAACCTGAAAAGCGTTATTGTGGACAACAAGCCTCCAACAGCAAAAGGCACCTGGCATGCTATCTGTCTGGCTGATATGGGTGATACGGGCGCTGCCTTTGTGGCCATGCCACAAATTCCACCGCGCAATGTGACCTGGTTCAAGCAAGGTAAATGGGTGCACCTGGCCAAAATCGCGTTCGAAAAATATTTTATGCGCAAAATGAAAACCGGCACCAGTGAACCTGTTTATGAGAAGTACGTGCTAAAAGCGCTGGGCATTGAACGATTGGAGCAGGATGGCCATGACAAATAAAGTAGCGACGTTGTGGGTGTTGGGGGCAGTATTCAGCGCTTACACGATTGGGAGTATAGCGTTAGCTGAAACCCTGAGTGAAGCTGAGTTCATTGACGAGGCCAGAGTGAAATCCATGGCATTGGGGGCGGAACTCAAGCAGGCGCTGCAGGCGGCAATTAAGCAGGGCGGTCTTACTGAAGGCATCAGGGTGTGTAAGGAACTGGCCCCTCAGTTGGCTGCTAAATACAGTGTAAATGGTTGGCAGGTAGGCAGAACCTCGCTGAAGGTGCGCAATCCTAACAATGCACCAGACGGCTGGGAAACAGAGGCACTCATTGCAATGGAAAACGCTTTGGCGAACGGTGGAGCGCCCATGCAGGCCGCTCAGGCTAACACAGGAACAGATCTGGCTGAATGGCGCTATATGCAGCCTATCGTAACACAAGCGGTGTGCCTGAATTGCCACGGTGCGCAGTTAACCCCCGACGTATCACAAACCTTACAGGTGCATTATCCTGAAGATCAGGCAACCGGGTTTGAGGACGGTCAGCTACGCGGCGCGTTTACACTTCACTATCAACGTGAGTAGTTTATTGGTGCTGTTGATTAGCAGGGACAGGTGAGAGCCTGGCCCTTACTTAACTTCGTTTTCCCAGGCTTAATGCCAGTCTTGCCGTCCGACTTTTTATTTCTGTCGCGGTTTCATTTGATTGTGGTCAATTAGCTTGCTACCAATCACAGCTAAGCTGCCCAGACTATGCAAAATCAGAGTAGTGCCATATTTGACCGGCCGATGTCATTTTTGTCAGTCATACTAGCCAAATGCCAATCCAAAACCTGTAATGTTAATTTTAAAATAAAATTATTGTTTCATTTTCAGTGTGTTAGTTCGTTTTTTAAGTTTGGCTCAGGTTATGCAGTTACTCAAAGACACAGGTAAAGATTAAGTTTTTATTTTCGAAGGAGAGTGTCCCATGAGCGATACGTTGATAGAACTATCGCGGTTACAGTTTGCGTTAACAGCAATGTTCCACTTTATTTTTGTACCCCTTACGCTGGGGATGACCTTTTTACTGGCCATCATGGAGTCTGTTTATGTAATGACCGGTAAAGAGATCTACAAACAAATGACCCAGTTTTGGGGAAAGTTGTTTGGTATTAACTTTGCCATTGGTGTGGCTACTGGCCTTACTATGGAATTCCAGTTTGGTATGAACTGGTCCTACTATTCTCATTACGTGGGTGACATCTTTGGTGCGCCACTGGCAATAGAAGGTTTAATGGCGTTCTTCCTTGAGTCTACCTTTGTTGGCCTGTTTTTCTTTGGCTGGGACAAAATGTCGAAAGTGAAACATCTGATGGCGACCTGGCTGGTGGCGTTAGGATCGAATTTCTCGGCACTGTGGATCCTGATTGCCAATGGCTGGATGCAACACCCGGTAGGCGCCGAGTTCAATACAGAAGCCATGCGTATGGAAATGACCAGCTTTTCAGAGGTGATTTTCAATCCGGTTGCCCAGGTTAAGTTTGTGCATACTGTTTCCGCGGGTTATGTAACCGGCGCTATATTTGTGCTGGCGATATCCAGCTATTACCTGTTAAAGCACAAGCATATAGCCTTTGCGCGTCGTTCATTCGCTATTGCGGCGAGCTTTGGTTTGGCGTCTGTGCTGTCGGTAATTGTGCTGGGCGACGAAAGTGGCTACGAATTAGGAGATGTGCAGAAAGTAAAATTGGCGGCGGTTGAAGCGGAATATGACACGCACCCAGCGCCTGCACCTTTCACCCTGTTTGGTGTGCCCAATGATGAAACAGAGCATACCGATTATGCCATTCAGATCCCGTGGGCAATGGGTATTATTGCCACTCGCTCGCTGGATGAAGAGGTGATGGGTCTTAAGGATCTGAAAGAAATTCACCGCGTACGTATTCTGGCAGGCGTACAAGCCTACAAGCAACTGGATAAAGTGCGCGAGGGCACGGCAAGTGAAGCTGAACTGGCGATGTTTGAACGCAATAAAGATGACATCGGTTACGCTTTATTGTTGGAGCCGTTTACTGATGACATTACCCAGCCTACCCCGGAAGCACTGGAAAAAGCCGTTGATTACAGCATTCCGCCCGTTGCGCCATTGTTCTATAGCTTTCGCATGATGGTGGTTGCGGGCTTTTTGATGCTCGCTCTGTTTATCTGCGCGTTCTATTACAGCACTAAACACCAGATCACTAAGCCCCGCTGGCTATTAAAAGCCGCACTATGGAGCCTGCCTTTGCCCTGGATTGCATCAGAAGCCGGTTGGTTTGTGGCTGAATATGGTCGTCAGCCCTGGTCGATCGCAGAAGTACTGCCGGTCCATACAGCGGTATCTAACCTGAGTGTGTCAGATGTTGTGACTACGCTGGTTGCTTACACCTTGTTCTACACCGCCATGTTCATCATTGGTTTCTATTTGATGAAGAAATACGCCAAACAAGGGCCAGTTCCACCGGAAGATAAAGCTGAGCTGGATAGCTCAATGGGTCTGGGCATTAAAGGAGCAAACGCATGATTGACTATGAAGTATTACGGGTAATTTGGTGGGTACTGGTTGGCGTACTGCTGATTGGCTTCGCCATTACCGATGGCTTTGATTTAGGCGTAGGCGCGCTGCTTACGCTGATTGGCAAAACCGACGATGAGCGCCGGGTGATGATTAACACAATTGGCCCGCACTGGGACGGCAACCAGGTGTGGTTTATTACCGCCGGTGGCGCTATTTTTGCGGCTTGGCCGATGATTTACGCTACCGCATTTTCCGGCTTCTACCTGGCACTTGCGTTAACACTTATTGCGCTATGGATGCGCCCGTTAGGCTTTGATTTTCGCAGCAAGCTACCCGATAAGCGCTGGCGCTCAAGCTGGGACTGGGCGTTGTTTGTGTCTGGCGTCGTCCCGTCGCTCATTTTTGGTGTGGCGTTTGGCAACTTACTACTGGGCGTACCTTTTGAGTTGGATAATACGCTCAAAGCTACCTATACCGGCTCATTCTTTGGTTTGCTAACCCCGTTTGCCCTGCTAACCGGGTTAGTGTCGGTGGCGATGTTGCTTAACCACGGTGCTGCCTGGCTGCAAATGAAAACCGATAGTTTTATTCAGGTGCGTGCAAGAGCGGTATCAGTGATGTTGTCTCTGATTACTGTGGTGCTATTTGTGCTGGCCGGCATATGGGTAGCGTTTGGTATCGACGGCTTTGTGATCACGTCTGTGGTTGATACGGCAGCAACGTCCAATCCGCTGAAAAAAGCCGTCGTAATGGAAGCCGGGGCATGGTTAAACAACTATGGTAAGTATCCGTGGATGATTGTTGCGCCGGTGCTGGGTATAGCGGGTGGATTATCGTGTGCTGTGTTCTCGAAAGCGGGCAAAGGCGGCTGGGCGTTTGTGAGTAGTTCAGCCATGCTAACCGGTGTGATCCTGACAGCCGGGTTCTCTATGTTCCCGTTCCTCATGCCAAGTATCACAATGCCAGCGGCCAGTCTCACGGTGTGGGATGCTACCTCAAGCTTACTGACACTGAAAATCATGTTCGGCGTAGCCTGTATCTTTGTGCCTATTGTGCTGGGATACACCGCTTACGGGTTTTACGTTATGCGTGGTCGCGTGAAAAACAGCGACCTTGATTCGTCTCACGCGATTTACTAAGGAGATTCAGTATGTGGTATTTCACCTGGATTTTAGGCGTATTGCTCGCCTGTTCATTTGGCATCATAAACGCCATGTGGTTAGAATCTACCGAAAACATGGATCGCCCTGAAGAAGACCAGTGAACGGTACGCAAACGCTTACAGCGTGGTTTCGCGCCACAGTAGAAACACAGGGTGTTGCTTCGCGCAGCACCCTGTACACATTAGTGGGCATAAAAACCTGCCGCATTGTGATCATGATTGCGGCCTTCTGGCTGTTTGCCCATATGATGCATACGCTGGTGGTGTTGACGGTGTTACCAACAATGGCCGATTGGATAGGGTTGTCTGTTGCCTTGCTCATGGCCTGGTTGCTACAGGGAGAAGCTAACCGACGTACGCTGGAAGCCAAAACACAGTTACTTAACGAACTCGAAAGCCGCTTTGCTCAGCATTTGGCAATTGGCCAAATGGCCATGGTGGGGCAACAAAGTTCCTACTACTGGCAGTCGGTGTGGCTGCATCACCTTCCTGCTTTGGCAAACTGGCGTTACGACTATCAGGTACAGCAATACGTGGCTGTACTGGCACCGGTGATAGCATTGGTTGGCCTATTTATGGTGAATTGGCTGATTGCCCTTTGCTTGCTGGTTACGCTGCCCATTGTGCCGTTATTTATGGTGATAGTAGGCAAAGGTGCGGCGGCACAACAGCGAAAGCACTTTACTGCCCTTACCCGCCTGGGCAGTTTGTTTACCGACCGACTAAAAGCCTTGCCGCTGCTTGCAACCTATCGCGCGCATGGCAGTGAGCTTGCGTTGCTTAAACAAGCCAGCGATGACCTGAATGATCGCACTATGAAAGTAGTGGGGGTGGCCTTTTTGTCGAATACGGTGCTGGATTTCTTTTCCACCGTAGCTGTGGCACTGGTGGCAGTGTTTATTGGTTTTACCCTGCTGGGGGAATTTGCCATTGGGCCAGTGCTAACCTTGCACTATGGTTTATGGCTATTGCTTACTGCACCATTACTATTCTCGGAGCTCAAAGCCTTAGGGCAGTTTTACCATCAAAAAGCCGAAGCGGAATCCGCACAGATCAGCCTGGCCAACTGGGTGGCTCATATTCCTCAAGAGGCGTTTAATGCGGCGGTAAACAAATCCATAGAGTTTGAAGAAACTCAGTACTTTTCATTGCAGGATGAGCAAGGACGTGTGTCGGCGGCAGACTTGCATTTGGCTGCCAAAGATAAAGTGGCCATAACCGGTGCTTCTGGTAGCGGCAAAACACTGCTTTTACAGGCGCTGGCGGGTCAATATCCGGCTGGCTATGCGCTGCCATGTAAAATTGCCATGCTGACACAGCAACCGGTGCTGCTACCCGCCACTGTACGCGACAATCTCAATTATCAACAGGTTTATAGTACCTCTTTGCTGTGGGCTGTACTGGCGCAGGTGGAACTGGATGAATGGGTACGTGCATTACCCAAACAACTTGATACTGCGCTACATGAAACACCCGCTATCTCAGGCGGACAGGCTCAGCGCTTAGCGTTGGCACGGCTATTACTCAGCGATGCACCAGTATGGTTATTAGATGAGCCTACGGCACATTTGCCGGCTGAACAACATAGGGCATTAAGTGAACTTATCCTGCGTCTGTCTGCGCATAAAGCGGTGCTGTGGGTGTCGCATAAATCCCTTCCACAAGATTGGTTTACACAGCACTGGCAGGTAATCAATGGCACGGTTATAACAGGCAAGGTAGCAGGGCAATGATGGCTTTTCTCACTGTGGCTTTAGCTATATTTCACAGTCTGGCCGGGCTGGCAATCCTGATTGTATCGTCCTGGTTTATTGCGGCGTGTGCGATTGCTGCCCCCGGATTTAACTACATGTTACCCGCTGTGGTAATCAGGGCTCTGGCATTACTTCGAATCGGCAGCGGTTATGCGCACATGTGGGTGGGGCACCAACATTTGCTGGGACTGACCGCCAGCTTGCGATTAACATTGTTTGCCCGGCTACAATCACAAAAAATCCACTCGCGTAGTGAGGAAGTTGAAGCGCTGGCTTCCCATACCGAAGCAGTTGCAGCCTTGTGGGTAGGTTGGGTATCTCAGCAGGCTTCGGCTGTTATGATGCTATTGATGTCGTGCATCGGTTTATGGTGGCTGAATGTACCGCTAGGGGGCTGGGTATGGATACTGGCTGTCTCGTGGCTAATTGTGATGGCAATACTGTGTTTGTTAGGGCTTACTTATGCAGAAGAGATTGCCAGATGGGAATATGCGTTTCGGCAGCATTCCGAAGCCCAGCTGGCTGCTGCGCCAATCTGGCATATCAAGCCGGGTGCGTCATTGTTAGATATGATGCCCAAAGCAATCGCATGTTGGCGAGCGAATATGCTGCTTCAGAAGCGGGTATTGCAAGCTCAATGGGTGTTTCAAGGCGTTGCATGGCTGCTGTTGCTCGCCGCATTTCTGGCATTGATTCACACTCACCCAAATCCAGGAAAGGCTGAGCCCTTGTTATTGATTGTGCCTATGCTCTTGCTCAGTGCCGGAGACTGGCTGGGCAGAAGCTATAATACTCAGCCTGCGCTGAATAAAGCCGTTCAGGGTAATCGGAAACTTAACACGTTACCCAGTGGTTCGTTAACCTTGTTACCGGGACCACCTGTTGAAGGCGCAGTCACACTTTGTAATTTCAGATCGGCGAATCTGCCCGAACAATGTATAAATGCTGAGCTACCTGTGAATGGCATCGTGTGGGTTACCGGGCCAAGCGGTGCGGGTAAATCACAGCTACTGCAGGCTATTGCTGGAGTGGAGAAAAGCAACGGGGAACGTATGTGTGCAAACAACATATTGCCTTCGGGCTTGGTGCCAGGCTGGCTCTATCTGGAGCAGCAGCCCATGGTGTTGGCGGCTACCCTAAAACACAATTTGTGTTTGGGTAAGGCATTCAGAGACACTGAACTTTCAACGGTATTGATTGAAGTGGGCTTATCGCACTTAGTTGAACTGGGCGAGTGGCTGGGGCCTGGTGGCAGGCAGTTGTCTGGTGGTGAGCGAAAACGCCTGAATATCGCCAGGGCAATGTTGCACAACGGAACTATGTGGTTGGTGGATGAGCCTTTTGAGGGGCTGGATCTTAACGCCATCAGTAGTTTGATGGCGCTGATTGAGTCTCAGGCAAATTGCAGACTGATTGTGATTGCCAGTCATGTCATACCTGACGGCGTTGAACCATTACATCACATTAAAGTGTAATGGATTGTGGCTGCTATGCAGCCACAACGGGGATTTGTTCTTCAATGCCAATGCCGTACTTTACACGGGCTTTTAAGCATTCAACTGAACCTGCTTCAAATTCCCGGCAGGTAGATGAACGCTGCGGATAGATGCCACAAGAGACCTCTTTACCCACTTCCCCTTGCAGAGCCACGCAACGGGGTTTGGGTTGATTGGTGCCGGCCATGGCTACCCGAGTAGGTGAAATTTTTTCAGTCAATTCTGCGGGTACGGTGCCAGCCGTAAAAGGGTCCGCTTCAGACCAATAAAAAGATACGCGAAAATTTGCGCAACACGCGCCGCAATTGACGCAAGAAAGCATAATTCCTCCATATACACTGAAACAGTATCAGCATTGCTTAAGATGCGGATTATGCCATTCGCCTGAATTTGTGAGAATTAAAATAAATTCTTATTTAACAGTGGTTTATTTTAATGAGTGCAGGCCTATCAGGTTACCTTCTGTGTCTTTGGCAAGCGTTACAAAACCATACTCGCCAATAGCGAATTTTTGGCGTATTACAAAACCACCAGCATCCGTAACACGGGCTCCTTCGGTTGCGCAATCTTCGCAGGAAAAATACACTACGGTACTGTTGTTTCCGGCTTTTACTGATGGAGTACACACTAGCGCGCCGGAACTGCCGTAGCTTTCCATATGGGAGGGAAATCCAAACATGGCAAAACCATCTGACGGGTCGACTATACTGGCGAGGTTCACACAGAATACGGTTTCATAAAACGCTTTGGCCCGCGACATATCATCAACATATATTTCAAACCAACCAATGGGATTGTTCATCTTCCGTTCACTCTTCTTTCACTACTATCGATTTACAGTGTAGCTGCTGCACAAAAATTTATACGTTAGGCTACACTTTTTTACAAATGCAGATTCTTATGTATGGCATGAGTGTGCTAACGTATTTAATGTATCCATCTGGTATTAATAGGAAAATTTACATGAGGAAGTACTCTAACAGGTTGTTGATTGCCGGCTTGCTTTCGGTAACCGCATTAGGCGGATGTACCAGTGCAACCCGCGGTGTCGTTAACCCAACTCCGGCGCCCGCGCCGCAAATTAGCCCTGTATTTCAGGAAGAACAACTGGGGTTAAAGCGCGTGGTCGCGATTACTCGTTTTTCTGATGAAACTACCAGAGCTAATAATTTTTTGGTGGATAACCAGGGAAATCGTCTTGGCAAACAAGCATCAGATATTCTGGCCAGCCGCCTTACGGCAACGCAAAAGTTCATCATGCTTGAACGCGATGCAATGGCTGATGTAATGAAAGAGGCCAAATTGGATGGTGAAGCGTTGGAAGACGTAGGTGCTGATTACATTATTGTGGGCTCGGTGTCTGAATTTGGCCGCAGTAATGAAAGTGAAGTAGGCGTATTTAGCCGCAACCGTATTCAGGTTGCTACTGCTACGGTAAACGTGCGATTGGTTAACACCCGTACCGGCGAAATCGTGTATTCAGAAGAAGCGACCGGTAAAGCGCAAAGCGAAGCCAACCAGGTGTTGGGAGTAGGCCAAACGGCGGGCTACGACACCAGCTTGGATGATCGAGCTATTTCGGCGGCAATTTCTAAGCTGGTAAGCAACGTAATGGAAAATCTGCTCGATGCTCCATGGCAGGCGTATCTGGTGGGTGAGCACAATGGCCAGTGGTTGATGACGGGCGGTAAGTCTCAAGGTGTAAAAGCCGGCCAGCAATTTACCGTAGTGATGCCAGGCAAACTGGTTAAAAATCCCCAGACCGGTATGAATATGGAATTACCAGCTACAGAAACAGCCACCATTGAAGTAGTGAGTTTTATGGGCAGTGGCAACAACGAAATGTCACTGTGTAAACTGGTGAGCGGCAATATAAACGGTGAGCGTTTAACGGATTATCGCGTGCGTGAAGAGGAGTCAGCACTATGAAGTTTCTGAAATATGTGAGCCTGATTATGGCGTTCGTTGTTATGTCGGGCTGCAGTAGTCAGTTCCAGCAAGCCACTCAGGTAGACGATAAAGCCGTGATCCAACTCCTTGGCTCTTTGGAAGGCTATGCGTTAAGTATTGATGGTCAGCCGATTCCTCTAGCTAACGTAGAATCGTTCACGTTAAATGGAGAACTGGCAACACAGTTTTCAGTGTCTAGCGGCACCCATGTAGTAGAGTTGGTGAAAGCTGGACAAACCATGGTAAAGCGCAAGATTTATGTGTCTAACGGCAATGTCTTCGAGGTGCGCATACCGTGATGCTATCCAGAGCACCTTTTGTTCTGGTAATTGCTGTAGTAATGTTAAGCGGGTGTGTAAATACACACTCACTTTATTATTTTGGCAATTACTCAGAGGCGTCTTATGCCTATAAAAGAACACCCACCGCAGAAACTCGCGCGGAGTTAAAAGAAAGTCTTCTTACTATTATCATTGAGTCAGAAAAGCGCCAAAAACGGGTGCCGCCTGGCATCTATGTAGAACTGGCTATGATGGAATTTGAAGACGATCGTCCAGGTCGAGGTAATCAATATTTGGCGTCGGAGCTGGCGCTCTATCCTGAGTCAGCGACACTCGTTGAGCGTTTAAGTGCGCAAATGGCCCCAAAAGGGGGGAACGAATGAAAGCACTGAATCTTGTTATTGCTGCATTGGCGTTAGTTCTGTTGCAGGGGTGTGAATCTACTGCCCAGCAATACACCAAAAGGGATGCTTATCCGTTGATGTACGAAGAGAATATCAGGAGTATTCTGGTTGTACCTGCGGTGAATCATACTACCGCAGCAGATGCCCCCGTATTGTACGCCACTACAGTATTACCACCACTGGCAGAAGCGGGCTATTACGTTATGCCAGTACCGATTGTTGAGCAACTGTTTCAACAGCAGGGCATCACCGATGGTTCGCAACTGCGAGATATTCCTGTCTCGCGTTTTCAAACGTTGTTTGGGGCCGATGCAGTGTTGTTCGTTACTATTGTGCGCTGGGACACCAGTTACTACATCACAGGCGGAAATGTGTCTGTAGGGCTGGATTTTACGCTGGTCTCAACTACGACGTCGCAAACCATCTGGTCTCAGGCGCGAACGCTGAATGTGGAAACCTCGGGTAATTCTAATGATTTGCTGGTAAACATTATTGCAACTGCACTGAATACCGCGCTAACCAAATACATTGATTTAGCCAGAGATGTGAATGGTGGTGCTATCCATCAATTACCGGTAGGTCCGTATCATCCACAGCATAAGCTGGATGGGGCTGAACCAGTTAGTCCTGCCGGGCTGGAAATTGACCGCTAATATACCCGTCAGGTAGGGTCTCGGCGCCTTACCTGACATTATTGCCCTCGCCGTTGCACACGCCGTTATTGCCTTCCCAGTACAACTCTGGCAAACCTCTTGCTCTGTATTCTGTTAGTTATTCACAAAATGTCATTTATTAACGGGCAAGAGTGTTGTTATGAGCAAAATACAGATCACGCCTTTTTTTCACGAACCCACGTTTACCGTGACCTACGTCGTTGCTGACCTGGCTACCAATGCCTGTGCCATTATTGATCCAGTGCTGGATTACGACGCCGCATCAGGCACCCTGTCTACCGAATTCGCTGACAATATTGTCAGCTTTATTGACAAAAATGGCTTAAATACCGAGTGGATCCTGGAAACCCATGCACATGCAGATCACTTAACTGCTGCGCCTTACTTAAAAGATAAACTAGGTGGTTTAATTGGGATCGGTGAACACATTCGCCGCGTGCAATCTACTTTCAAAGCAATTTACAACCTGGAAGACAGCTTCGCGTCAGATGGCAGTCAGTTTGATCAACTATTTGCCGATGGGGAAGTAATTAGTCTGGGGCATCTGGATATCGAAGTGTTGCATACACCCGGACACACACCGGCTTGTGTGTCTTACTACATAGAAGATGCGGTATTTGTTGGCGACACCTTGTTTATGCCCGATTACGGCACTGCCCGCGCAGACTTTCCCAATGGCAGTGCGCATACACTTTATCAGTCTATTCGCCGATTACTTACGTTGCCTGAATCGACCCGCATGTTTGTTGGTCACGACTATAAAGGGCCTGGCAGGGATACTTATGCGTGGGAAACCTCTGTATTCGAGCAGCGTCGCAACAATGTGCATATCAAAGATGGGGTGAGTCAGACGGACTATGTTGCTATGCGTGAAAAGCGCGACGCCGGTCTGGCAGTACCAAAACTATTGCTACCTGCCATCCAAATTAATATACGCGCCGGCCAGCTCCCGCCGGCCGAAGACAATGGCAGACACTACTTAAAAATACCTCTCACGGTAAGTAAGTAGCACGTATGTTAACCGTATTATTTGGTGCATTAGTGATTGGCCTGAGCCTGGGGATTCTGGGGTCGGGTGGTTCTATTCTGACTGTACCGCTGCTTACCTATGTGGTGGGCCGCCCGCCAAAGGTTGCGATTGCAGAATCGCTATTAATTGTGGGCTGTATTGCTGCAGTTGGGGCCTGGAAACTTCACCGACAGGGGCTGATTGCGTGGCGAAAAGTGTGGTGGTTTGGGCTCCCCAGTATGGCTGGCACTTATCTCGGTGCGTGGGGGTCACAATTTGTAAGTGGTGCCGCGCAACTGGCTACCTTTGCACTGGTAATGCTGCTGGCAAGTGGCTTTATGCTGCGACCTTACCAACCAGCTGTCAGTGCAGATGTGCGGCTTACTAAGCTTGTACTGGCCGCGGCTGGTGTGGGTATCGTGGCGGGTTTCGTTGGCGTGGGTGGCGGTTTTTTGATTGTGCCTGCGTTACTGGCTACTGCGGGCGTATCCATGCGGCAAGCCATTGGCACGAGTCTGGCAGTGATAGTTATGCAGTCGCTCACTGGCTTTACAAAACATTCGTGGCTGTTTGCGCAATCAGGCGTATTGCCCTACGACTGGCTGATGATAGCGCTGGTGGCTGGATTGGGAGCGGCAGGCTCGCTGGCAGGCGCTCAACTGGCTGGTAAGTTACCCCAACAGCATTTAAAGCGCGGCTTTGGTGTGTTGCTGGTGGTGATGGGAGCTGCCATTTTATTTTCCACTTGGAACAGGCTTTAAGAGGTGTTGTATGAACATTGTGTCAATTACCGATAAATTCAGTGTGTCAGGTGCCATTGACCTTGATTCGCTGAAGCAGTTGGCAAAACGTGGTGTAACCCTGTTGATCAATGTGCGGCCAAATATGGAAGCGGTTGATCAGATAAACGACGAAGCACTGGCAGAAATGGCCGCGCTTGCAGGGCTCAGTTACGTGTGTATTCCGGTGAAAAGTGGTGAATATCCGGCTGACAAAGTTGCAGCCTTTGCACGTGAATTACACGCCGAGCGAGGCGCTGTGCACGGTATATGTCGAACCGGCACACGGGCGGCGCACCTGTGGGCACTGGCTCAATGCAAGGCTGGTGTGAGTAAATCCTGGTTGCAGCAACAACTCATTCAAGCCGGGATTGACGTAATACCAATTCGTATAGAAGTTTGCTCTCTCAGCAACACTGGCAGGCTTTTTAGCTAGGCTTGTTTGTGAAGGTTTGGTGGTTCCAAATCAAGCAAGCGTAACAACGCTAAAAAGTCTGCCAGTGTTGCCCAAAGGGAGTGGCCAAAACGACTTACATCTTTGTTGCGCCCTCTGGACATAGAATGACTATGCCTCAGAGTACGCGTCGTGATCTAAGTCGTTTTGACTCACTCTGAGTGGGCAAACTTCTATGCGAATTGGTATAATTCCGCTACTGGCAAATTGTGAAGCATCAGAGCCCCGAAAAACGGCGGCTTGACGCCGCCTTTGCAATGGGAGGGTGACTGTGAGCTAAGCTCAACAGCCACCGGGCACATGAAAGGTTACGGGCAATGTGTGGTAGGTTGCCCATGTTGGGTTAAACGAATATTGGATACCGCAAATTCGACTTTACCCTGCGTGACAAAACTGAGTGGTGCATACACCTCTTGTAAATTGGCTCCGGCGCCAATAATGCACTTGGTAGGTATTTCTACCGATTGCCAGTCGCTGGAGTCGGCAGTGAAATTACTCAGTGGCACCATGCCAGCACAGTTCTGCCCGCATTCTATACCAACCTGAATCCCAGTACCTGATGGTACTTTCAGATCGAAAGCCAGTGCAGAGTTGGGTGTTGTAAAGTCCAGTAAGTCCACTGGGAAAGGCGCAACGAAGTGTAATTTGGCTGGTGTATCGCCAAATTGCATTAATAACGTGTCTTCCTGAACATTGCGGTCGGCGGTGCGAATGGTAACGTCACCAATAGTAAGTACACTGCTATTCATCGCGCCAGACACGCCACCTGAGTGGGCTACCAGTTGCCATGGCTCTTGTACACTTTGTTGGAAAATAACGTGATCAGCGGCTTCACTGCTGTCAGCCTCAACGGTTTCGTTAAGCGCAGGCAAGTTTGTGTTGTCGCTATAAGTTAAACCATAGCCATATTCAAACTGAGGGTTTTTGCCGTCGCCGCGGTTGATCGGGTTTTGGTAAGGCGTTGCCGGCCAGGTAAAGGAAAGTTTTCCTTGCATCGGAAACGCTACTTCACCATTTGCCTGAGTAAACAATACGTCTGCTACGCCCTGGCCTTCTGAGCCAGGTAACCAGGCAACCACAAATGCGTCGGTGGCGTTGATTTCCGGATTAATCCAAAGCGGACGGCCTGTAATGAACACGCCGACCACCGGAATGCCTGCGTCTTTAAAACGTTTCAGTAACGCCAGGTCGCTTTTGTTGCCGCGCTGATATTCAACGTTAGCAATGTCGCCATTACCTTCCGCGTAGGGATCTTCACCAAATACCACAATGGCCACATCAGGCGCGTCGGTGTAGCTACCATCTTCGCTAAGCGTCGCGCTGCCGCCCGCTGCAGATACGGCTTGCTCAATACCCTGATAAATCGACGATGCACCTGGGAAATCACTGTTTTCATTGCCTGTACCCTGCCAGGTGATCGTCCATCCGCCGGATTGCTTGCCAATGTTGTGAGCGCCATCGCCTGCTACCAGTACCTTGCTGTTGGGTTCAAGCGGTAACAGGTTGTTATTGTTCTTCAGCATCACCAGTGATTTACGCACCGCTTCCCGCGCGACCGCGCGGTGGTCAGGATGGCCTATTATGGACTTGTCGCCCGATAGACTGCGATTGGCAGGTGAGGGCAGGTCGAACAACCCAACGCGAACCTTCACGCGTAATACACGACGCACGGCATCATCCAAACGTGACATAGGGATTTCGCCACTTTCTACCTGGGCCACCAGGTTGTGGAACAGGGGTTTCCATGTAGGCGTGGTTGCCATGTACACATCTAAACCAGCCAGCAAGGCTTGTGGGCAGTTGTCGTTTGAACAGCCTTCTATCTGACCATGGCCATTCCAATCACCTACAACGAAGCCGTCGAAGCCCATTTTGTCTTTCAGTACATCGGTTAGTAAGTACTTATTACCATGCAGCTTTTCACCATGCCAGCTGTTGAATGACGCCATTACCGATTGTGAACCCGCGCCAAGGCCTTCAACATAGCCCTGTGCATGAATACGAAACAGTGTTTCTTCGTCGGCAATGTTATTGCCTTGGTCGTCGCCCTGCTCGGTGCCACCGTCACCCAAAAAGTGCTTTACTGTAGAGATGACATGCTGATCGTCAATATTGCCGTCGCTGATATCACCCTGTAAGCCGGTAACGATAGCTCTGGCGTATGCGCCTACCACTTCAGGATCTTCAGAATAGCTTTCATAAGTGCGACCCCAGCGGTCGTCGCGAGCAGCCGCAACGGTAGGGGCAAATATCCAGTCGATACCCGTTGCCCGCACTTCTCGCGCAGTTGCAGTGGCAATTCTTTCAATCAGCGCCGGATCGCGCATTGCACCCAAACCGATGTTATGCGGGAACAGGGTAGCGCCTATCACATTATTATGACCATGCACGGCATCGGTGCCCCACATAGTGGGAATTGTGCTGCCATCTAGGCTAGCATCAACCGAAGCCTGATACATGGCTTCGGCGAGCGCTATCCACTCTTCGGGCGTAGCGTGTTTGTTGTTGTTTGGAAACGACCCGCCGCCGTTCAGATAAGAGCCAAAACCATACTCACGCATGTCTTCTACGGTTACATCGCGAATTTCTGGCTGAACGATTTGTGCTACTTTTTGTTTTAACGTCATTGAGGCCAGAATGTCTGACACTTTCTTTTCAACGTCATCTGACTTTGCAATGGGTGATTGAATGACTGGCCAATAATCCGGCACAGCCGATGTTGCTTTTTGTGTAATAACGTCATTGTTCCCGGAGCAGGCTCCAAGTAACAGCGCACCTAGGGCCGCAGCAACTGACGTGGCTAAACGTGTTTGCATGGTTATTCTCCAGCCTGGGTATCGGGTTGAGAGCCTTTCAGACCATAAAATCCGATATACAGATAGCAAATTGCAGGAAGTAAAAATGACAGGGTTAAGCCCAGGGTGTCCGCCAGAACCCCCTGTACTAAAGGAATTAGCGCACCGCCAACGATAGCCAGACATAACAAGCCGGATGCTTTTGCGGTTTGTTCACCCAATCCTTTCAGTGCAAGACTGAATATCGTTGGGAACATGATTGAGTTACACAAACCAACGGCCAGCATTGACCACATAGCGATGTCGCCAGTTGTGAGCACGGACGTCACAATGAGCACCACAGAGGCCAGGCTGTTAAAGCCCAGTAACACACCCGGTTGAATACGCTGCATTAGCGCTGCGCCAATAAATCGGCCTACCATTGCACCACCCCAATAGTAGGCAATGTAAGTTGCTGCCTGACTTTCAGGCATGGAAAGCACATGTGCAGAACCAAAATAGTTCACCAGAAAGCTACCAATAGAAACTTCTGCTCCCACATAAACGAAAATGCCAATCACGCCAAATTTCAGGTGACGGTGATGCAGCACTGTGCTTGCCTGACTGTCGTCCAGTTGGCTTGGCTGCGCTTCGGCAGGTAACATTAAACGGCGTGTAAACAAGGCCATTACAGCAAGCACTATTGCCAGGGCAAGATAAGGCACAATAACGGATTCGGCGTCGGCCTGAGCGCTGGTGGCAGAATGTGCAGAGAAAATGAGAATGCCGCCGATGATAGGCGCAATTGTGGTGCCCAGTGAATTAAATGCCTGGGTCATGGTGAGGCGACTGGACGCAGTGTTGGGATTACCCATAATGGTAACCAGCGGATTAGCTGCTACCTGTAGCACAGTGATACCGCCTGCCAGCACAAACAGCGCCAGCAAAAACATCCAGTATTCAGCAAACTTAGCAGACGGAATAAACATCAGGCAGCCCACAGCAGCAGCTGACAAACCGGTAATGATGCCCTGTTTGTATCCTACCCTGCTTACTAGTTTGCCTGCTGGTACCGATACTAAAAAGTAGGCGCCAAAAAAGCAGAATTGAACCAACATTGCCTGTGTAAAATTAAGTTCAAACAGTGCCTTAAGGTGAGGGATCAGAATATCGTTCATGGCGGTAATAAACCCCCACATAAAGAACAGCGACGTCAGACTCACTAACGTTGACATAGTGAGCGGAGCTGATGAGCCGGTTGTAGTTGTAGCCGATGGCATAGACATGATTTTTCGCCCTGATTGCTTCTGCTGAATACCCATTATCCTGGAGGAAAAGGCGGTATGTTAATATTTTGTTGCACGAGTATAAGACTATTTTATAAAAATGCAAGCGCTTACATTTTGCGTAAAATGAGCGCAAACACAAGTAGGAATGACATTTTACTGTGGGTAAGCACTGATTGCCTGCAACCTAAATAATAAATATAAATCATGGTGTTATGAGAATTATGTGTTGCCTGAATGGACTGAGCAAATTGATGCTTTAGCGGTCTGCTGGCTGACGATGGTTGCGTATAGCACGTTGATTTTTAAATCATTTACTTAATTTAGACTAGGGCGTGTTGATCTTTGCTGTATGATGTTGCACAGGCGCTGCCTGAAGGGTTCGCTCTAGGTGTCCACCGCTCTTTGTTGCATGCTCTTGATGCAGAACCACTGCACCTGCGAACATGCGCCGCGATCGCTGAACACCTAGAACGAACAAAATTAATACAGCAAAGATCAACACGCCCTAAATAGATGAAATGCGCTGTTACAAAATAGAAAAGACTGAAATAGGTAATACTTTCATACTGATATAACTCTCGAAGACAAACTGGATATTGGCATGAAACGTTGGATTGTATTGGCTGTTTGCTTATTGGGTGCACTGGCGTGCTATACCCTTGGATTTCAGGAAGGATCTTTCGTTGTAATTGGCGTAGGTGTGGCGTTAGAGCTCGCTTTTTGGCTTAAGTTATTAAAATCCTGATGAAGTATGTTTGCGATAACCTCCTGATTAGTGGGTAAATGTAAAAAACTTGTATAATTAATGAAAGCGCTTACAATTGCCTGAAATATATTCGAAGTGTGTTTTGGGCCCTCAGAACCATCGCAAATCCCGATATTGCGTGTAAGGCGTTTTCGCATGACAACAAATTTCAGTGTAAACAAACAGCTAAGTTCAACCTCATTCCCCATTGGTGTTGCCACTTCTGCATTTCAGATTGAAGGTGGCAGAGATAGCAGAGAAGCCAGTATATGGGATACGTTTTGCACCAAACCTGGCGCGGTAAAAGATGGTTCAAATGGGTTTGTGGCCTGTGATCATATTGAATATTGGCAGGATGACATCGAACTGGTGGCGTCACTTGGTTTTGACGCTTACCGTTTTTCAGTGAGCTGGCCAAGAATCATCAGAGCAGATGGCAGTATTAATCAGCAAGGGGTGCTGTTTTACACACACCTGTTAACCCTGTTAAAGCAAAAAGGTTTAAAAGCTTATGTGACGCTGTATCACTGGGATTTGCCACAGTATCTGGAAGATCAGGGGGGCTGGCTAAATCGCGATACTGCCAGGGCATTTGCCGATTACGTGGATGTAGTTAGCAGAGCATTCAACGGACTTGTAGATTGTTACGCTACGCTGAATGAGCCTTTTTGTAGTGCGTATTTGGGGTACGAAGCCGGTGTGCATGCTCCGGGAAAAACAGGCAAGCAATATGGAAAAAAAGCCGCTCATCATTTGTTGTTAGCTCACGGACTAGCAATGCAGGTTCTGCGTAAGAATGCGCCGGATGTTACCAGCGGTATTGTACTGAATTTTACGCCCTACTATGCAGCAAGTGAACAGCAGAAAGACTGCGCAGCAACACAACTAGCCCATGACCATCATAACGACTGGTACGTTAGACCTGTGTTAACCGGTAAGTACCCGGAACTGCTGTCGCTGTTACCGGAAGATGAGCAACCCGATATTTACGAGGGCGATCTGGCTCTGATTAGCACCCCGATTGATTATCTGGGTGTAAACTATTACACGCGCTCATTCGTACAACACGATGATAACGAAGGCTTTACTATACTGCCGCCCGAGCATGGCGCTCCGGTGTCTGCTATGGGGTGGGAAATTTTCCCTAATGCTTTAAGGGACTTGCTATTACAGTTGCACCGTGATTATGATTTACCTCCAGTGCAAATCACCGAAAATGGCATGGCCTGTGATGACGTACTGATAAACGGAGAAGTTGACGACCCGATTCGAGTTCAATATTTACAGGATCATATGAATGCTGTCGCACAAGCGATGGAATCCGGTGTGAATGTAACCGCCTATTTTGTGTGGAGTTTGCTGGACAATTTCGAATGGGCTGAAGGCTACCTCAAGCGATTCGGTATTGTATATGTTGACTACAGCAGTCAGCGTCGCGTCCCTAAACGCAGTGCCCAGGCACTTAAACATTGGTTAACGCGCCGTCAAAGCGTTTAATGGTGAAATGTGACAAGTACGATTAGCGTGAAAGAAAAAGTGGCCTATGGACTAGGCGATACGGCCAGTAACTTTATCTTTCAAACCGTGATGCTGTTTCTTACCTACTATTACACCGATATCGTTGGACTCAATCCTGCAACAGTAGGCAGTATGTTTCTGCTGGTCAGGTTAATTGATGCTGTTACTGATCCACTGATGGGCTCGCTGGCTGACCGAACCAGAACTCGCTGGGGATCCTATCGCCCCTATCTGCTCTGGATGGCGGTACCGTTTGCCGTTATTAGTGTACTGGCCTTTACCACCCCAGATACCGACTACCAGGGTAAGCTCACCTATGCGGTAACCAGTTATATCGCGCTCATGCTGATGTATACCGCGATTAACATTCCCTATTCTGCTTTGGGTGGTGTTATTACCGCCGACCCCAATGAACGCGTGGCGGTGCAATCCTACCGTTTTATTTTTGCCATGATTGGTGGCCTGTTCGTCACGTCTTTTACCTTGCCTTTAGTGAGCAAATTCGGCGGTGGCGATGATGCCAAAGGCTATCAGCTTACTATGCTGTTAATGGGGGTACTGGGGATGTTCTTGTTTCTGTTGTGCTTTGCGGGCACAAAAGAACGCCTCAAGCCTGAGAAACCATTATTAATGCCACTTAAAGAGCAGTTAAAAGCGGTGTGGCGAAATGATCAGTGCCGCATATTGTGTTTGGTGAGCGTGGTGCTGCTTACCGGTATTTTATTACGCAATTCCCTGGCTATTTATTACGTGAAATATGTACTCAACCGGCCGGATGACGTGACCTTGTTTGTAACAACCGGCATGGTTGGCGGTTTGATTGGTTGCGCGTTTGCCCATCCGCTGGCAAAGCGGTTTGGCAAAATTAAACTGTATGTAGGGTTACAGCTTGGTGCCGCACTGGCGTGTATGGTGAATTACTTTATTCCGGTAAATATGTGGCTTATGGCTTTACTGGTGCATTTTGTGTGGGGCTTTTTATTGCAAATGACTTCACCGTTGCTGTGGGCGAAAATGGCAGATGTTACTGATTATGGTGAGGCGCAAAGTGGTGTGCGGCTAACCGGTGTGACGTTCTCCACCATAGTGTTTTTTATAAAATTTGGGGTTGCGCTGGGGAGTGCGTTGTCTGGCTGGTTACTGGCAGTTTACGGTTATCAGGCAGGTCAGGTAACTGAACAGGTGAATGATGGCATTGCGTTTTCGTTCTGTATTCTGCCTGCCATTATGTCAGTTTTGGTTGTGATAATTATGCGCTGGTATACATTAGACGCAAAGCAACTAGAAGCAACCCAGCAGCAAATTCAGGCCGCGCGTCTGAGCGCAACACATTAGCAACAGTGAACTACAAACATGGTAACCATTAAACAGGTAAGTGAAAAAGCAGGTGTATCGTCGGCAACGGTATCCCGAGTAATCAACGACACCGGCACCGTTAAGGAAAAAACCCGTAAACTCGTTGTGGCAGCAATGGAAGAGTTGGGTTACCGGCACAATGTAGTGGCGGCATCGCTAGCTTCCAACAAAACCAATACCGTTGGATACGTGGTTCCCGAGCTACACGGGTCGTTCTTTGGTTCCATGATGGGCGGTACCGAGCAATCACTGCGCGCAGCGCGCAAGCACATGCTTATTGCCACAGGTCACTCCGATGAGACCATTGAAAAAGCGCAAATTGAAGCGTTGCTGAGCCGTCGTTGTGACGCATTGATCCTGCACGTGGAGGCGGTGACTGACGATTACCTTGTGAATTTGGTTCAGCAAGGCGTTAAATTGGTGGTAGTGAACCGCTACATTGCCGAAATTGATGACAACTGCATTAGTTTGGATAACGTTAAAGGCGGCTATCTTGCTACCAAGCACATGTTGGATATCGGGCATACACAAATTGCTTACCTGGCGGGTTCTTTTTTTAAAGCCGATGCAATAAACCGCCTGATTGGCCATAAGCAGGCACTCTCTGAAGCTGGTCTCGAATACGATGCGTCCTTGATGTACGAAGGTAACTTCCAGGCGAAGTCCGGTGCGGAGGGTATTCGCGCGTTGCTGGCTAAAGGCAAGTTATTTTCAGCTGTGGCCTGTGCAAACGATGAAATGGCATTTGGTGCGATGAATGCATTACGGGAAATGGGCAAGCGGGTGCCAGAGGATATTTCGGTTATCGGGTTCGACAACATCGACTTTGCCAGCTACTTAACGCCTGGGTTGACCACCATTGATTACCCGGTAAGGCAAATCGGGACGATGGCCGCGCACTGGGTGCTCGACCGTGTTTACGGTAAAGGCAGTCATGCTTTTAAGCACGTTTTGGATCCCCGACTTATCCTAAGAGGTACGACCAGTAGTCCGGAGTAGCTTTATTGAAGTAATTAAAGCTATGCTAGCCCTGTTAGCTGCCGATAAGGCATATAATACCAACTAATAAAAATGCGCCCCCACAGAAGGAGCCTAGCCTGTGTTTGTATCTCGCTCAACCCACGACAGTGCTTTGCAAAAAGTCTCAGCACTGCAAAAAGAACAGTCTCATTTAGAAAACCGAATTGCCGCACTAGAAGCTGAAAACCAACAGTTAAGACAAGACCTTGCTGCGGCACAGGAAGTTGACCACAGCGGACAGGGACTGCTCAGAAGTTTGTTAGATTCATTGTGCCAGGTTGAAGGGATCCGCGAAACCGTGTTGGAGTCATATCACCAGGTATCGTCACAAACCAATAAGCTGGCAGATAATCAACGCTTGTTTGCTGATTCTTCAGCGTCGTTGCAGCAAATCATTAACGACATGGCTGGTTTGAGTGAAATGATGCTTACCATGAGCACTAGTATTGAAGGGTTATCTGAAACCGCTGATAGTATCAATAAATTCGTATCAACCATTACCAGTATTTCTGACCAGACTAACCTGCTGGCGCTTAACGCCGCCATCGAAGCGGCTCGCGCCGGTGACGCTGGTCGTGGATTCAGTGTGGTAGCGGATGAAGTTCGTTCATTGGCTAACGAAACCAATCAGTCGGCCAACGAAGTATCAGAGTTGGTAAAAAGCATTATTCAGTCAACCCAAAAAGCGGTGTCGTCGGTATCTGAATTGCAGCAGAACAATTCGCACCTGGCCAACGGTGTTACCCGCTTAAATGGCAACTACGAGGAAATGGTGTCGCACTGTGATGTGATGGAAGAAGCTATTCGCGGCGCCAGCACGCAAACGTTTATTCAAACTGTGAAGCTTGATCATGTAGTGTGGAAATCGGAAGTATACGCAGTTATTTGTGGCCGCTCGTCGAAAGCACCAGAAGATTTTTCAGATCATACGCGTTGTCGGTTGGGCAAGTGGTACAGCGAAAACGCGCATCTTCCGACGGGAAAAATCGATGCATTTAAACGCCTGGATGCGCCCCATGCTGCAGTACACCGTTTTGGTGTTCAGGCCATGCGGGCAGCGCAAAAAGAAGACACTAAAGGCTGCGAAAGCGCATTAGCCTCTATGGAAGAAGCCAGTCGTCAGGTTGCCTCATTACTTGATCAGATTGGAAACCACTTAGCGAGATAGCGAGTAGTTATCAGATTAGATATCAAAACAGCACCTCATTGGTGCTGTTTTTGTTTAAGGCTATCAAAATTTTCGTTCTGCCGCGTTGTTATGTCATCGCACGAAAACATCCCTAATTAATTTGCGAAATTAATCCACCGTGTCTACTTTAGTATAAGCATTGTTCCTCGTTTACATACCTTAAAAATACAGTGAATTACAGATTTTCGGCGAATGCCATTCTGTGAAGAATATTGTTCAGTGTCCTTGGACTTATTGGAGTACCTACACCATGCGGAATAATCAGCCCGTCACGCAGCGGGAATATAAGTTTCCGAGAGAGTATCGGTTAATATCTGCCACTGACGAGCGCGGAATCATCACACATTGCAATGACGAGTTCATTGAGGTGAGCGGATATAGTCGTGATGAACTGATTGGCAAGAATCATAATTTGGTAAGACATCCTGATATGCCGCCCGGTGTGTTTAAAGAAATGTGGCAAACACTTCAGGCTGGTAGAATCTGGATGGGACTGGTAAAAAACCGGCGCAAAAATGGTGATCATTATTGGGTATCAGCGTTTGTTACACCCGTTTACGATGGCAATCGCATTGTAGGGTACGAATCGGTACGTGTTCCGGCTTTAGAGCATGAAATTGTACGTGCTGGATCACGCTATTCGCGTATTCTGGCCGGTAAGTCTGCCGCTCCAGCCTCAGAGCTTTACGCGTATTTTGTAAAAAAACTGAGTATGTATTGGGTGCCAGGGATCCCCTTGGTGGCATTTTTGGCATTTACGTCGGGTTGGATGTCTGCCTTGGTTACCGCAGTAGCACTTATCATTATTGGTTTATGGCAGTTTAAGGCAACTGAAGCGGATTGGGAGTCGTTGATAAAGTTGAGCCCTGACTCCTACGATAGTCCTGTTGTATCGCAAACCTACTTTAGTGATTTTGGCGCTGTCGCGCGGGGCAAATTGGTGTTGGGGTGTGAATTGGCGCGGAGCCGAACTGCACTCACACGAATTAAGGATTCTGCCAGCGGTTTGGAAGAGATTGCCAATACGACGCATCAGCAAGCGGAGCGTACCAGCTCCGCAGTAGTGCAGCAAAACCAGGCGACACAGCAAATCGCATCGGCAGTTACGCAAATGTCGCAATCGATACAGGAAGTAGCGGAGCGAGTTGAAAATAATGCTGAAAGTGCCAAGCTGGCAGCCAATAACGTAAATACCGGAAATCAAAAAGCCGAATCGGCTGCCGCCGCTATTGTGGAACTAAAAGAGGTAGTGGAATCAATCTCTAAAACGGTAACTGAGCTTGCACAATCAACCAGTGACATCGGTGAAGCCGCCAGTATAATTTCGTCTATTGCAGACCAAACTAATCTGCTTGCCCTTAACGCGGCAATTGAAGCAGCACGTGCAGGCGAACAGGGAAGAGGGTTTGCCGTTGTGGCCGACGAAGTAAGGGCGCTGGCGTCTAAAACCCGCGAATCTACCGATAAGATCCACGACATTATTCAGGTACTTGCAAACCGCAGTGAGCGGGCGGTTACGGTGTCTACTCGGGGCCTGGAGTCTGCACAGCAAGGTGCTGAAATTGTAGAAGAGACACGTAGGGCGCTTTCTGAAATCAATACTGCGGTAAAAGGCATTAGCGAAATGACAATGGAAATGTCGGCTGCCGTAGAAGAACAAAGCTCTGTGGCTGAACACATCAATCAGCAAATTGTTGAAATTGCAGATGGCGCAGCTGACACTCAGCGCAGCTCAGAAGCGTCACTGGCCGCCAGTGAGCGTTTGCATGCTACCATTGGTGATGTGAACGGCGTAATTAAGCGATTCAACATAAAAGGCGAAATTGGTTAATACCCATTCGCTTTTTTAAGCTTAACTTAGTCTTAGCCGGAGCCTAAGCTTTGGTAAAGCTAACTAAAACAGGCACGGCAACGACTTTTCTGCGCAGTGCCTGTTTCATCAAATGCCACGGTTCCCCCCAGGGTTTCTTTCCAAGGCTCCCCCAAGGTAACCCAATTTGTGACCCAACTGGTGACCCCGCTCATTTACCGGGGGTATCCCGGATTTACCCGTTAGCTTTTAGCTTTACTACCTCGGCACTTTCTTCCGACAGTATGCTGTCTGCGCTTGTGCCTTTTAATAATTTGGCCAGGCTGTCTTTGTTCTTAGACAGCATAACAGACAACTCCTCGGCAAGGTCGTCGCTGAGTTTAATGCCTTTAGCCTGAATGTAGATAGCCAGGTTGTCTGCTACATCCAGCATTTTATCGTACTGATCTGCTTCTTTTTTATCGGTAGTAACCAACTTTTCTACCCCTTTGTGTGAGACCACATATTGTGTTCTGATAGCCATGGTAAAACTCCGTTGTTGTAAAATTCCTTGTCACTTTATCGCAATTTACTGTATAAATAAACAGTATTTTAAAACATTGTGATGGTGTGCATTCATGCTTCAAATTATTCCCGTTGCAGCGCAGGCAGGGATCAGCGGTTTTGAGTCGCCGGCAGTAGAATACCGGCAACTGGCTTTGGATTTGGATGAACTGTTAATTGAACACCCAAATGCTACCTTTATCGGGCAAGCGAAGGGTGATTCTATGACCGGAGTTGGCATTTTCGACGGCGATCTGCTTATTGTGGATCGCGCCGCTTCGGCAACCTCACTGGATGTGATAGTGGCAAATCTGAATGGCAGCTTTGTGTGCAAACTGTACGACAGAAAATCGCAGGTATTGTTATCTGCCGGTCTTGATCATCAGCCCTACGCCTTAGGCGAAGGCGATGTTTTTGAGGTTGAAGGTATTGTGGTGCGCTCAGTGCGAATGCACCGGTATGTAAGGTATTTGAGCCAATGTATGCGTTAGTGGATGCAAACAGCTTTTATGCTTCAGCTGAAAAAGTATTCGACCCGGCCATACGCCACAGGCCGGTTGTTGTGCTCACTAACAACGACGGTTGTATATGCGCGTTATGTGAATACGCTAAGGCGCTTGGCGTAAAGAAATTCGGGCCTTACTACAAAGTAAAAGGGCTGCTAGCAAAGCACAACGCCGTGATCCGCTCATCAAACTATGAGCTTTACGATTATCTGTCTAACAAGATGATGCAGGTAATTGGCGAATTTGCGCCCGACCAGCATATTTACTCTATTGATGAGTGCTTCTTGTACTTTGATAACTGGCAGCCGCCGAGTGGTTGGTTGTCGCATGCATTAGCGATTCAGCAAGCCGTATGGCAACAACTTCGTTTGCCGGTTGGTGTTGGCATGGCGAGCACACCTACGTTGGCTAAAGCAGCCAGCTTTGCGGGTAAGCGTTTGGGCGATAAGCAAGGTATCGCAGTGCTTGACTCACCCGAAAAAACACAAGCAGTGCTGCAGGCTATGCATGTGCAGGACGTATGGGGAGTGGGTAAGCGCATTGCCGCAAGATTAGAAGCCCAGGGAATTCATACTGCCTGGGCGCTGGCAAATACCTGTCCTAAAGCGCTGCGAAAACAGTTTTCAGTAGAATTAGAGCGCACTGTGCGAGAACTCAACGGCACAACATGCATTGAGTGGGACGCCGAGCGCGCCAACAAGAAGCAAATCTATTCAACCAGAGCATTTGGTAAAGCGGTTACAACGCAACAAGCGCTGCGTGAAAGTTTGTGCTGGCATGCCGAAAAAGTGGCAGAAAAGCTCAGGCGTCAAGGCAGTAAGGCCTGCCTGTTAACCCTGTTTACACACGCCAACCCGTTTGCCAATACGCGGCAGTATCACAAGGCAGTGCAACATCGCTTTGCCCAGCCAACTAATGACACCAGGGCGTTAGTGGAAGCAGCGAGTAGGGCGTCGGTGGTTTTATACAAAGCCGGTATTCTGCTGCATAAGTGCGGTGTGGGCGCTATTGAAATAATTGATACCGAGCAGGAGCAACAGGATATGTTTGCACAACTCACACATAACCCCAAAGTTATGCAGTGCATGGATGCCATCAACGCACGGTATGGCAGCCAGACTATTGGCGCTGCGGCTAAGGGGATACATCCGCAATGGTCCATGAAACGCGAGTATCTGTCGCCCCAATACACAACGAATTGGCGGCACCTACCTAAGATTGAGTGTTGAGGGCCGATAGTAAGCTCAATTGTAATTGACTCTACCACTGCATGTTTAACTGGATGCTTAGTGAATTTAACAGTACAAATAATTTCAAGTGCGCGATTTACTTGTCAATCATTTGTATCAAACGTAGTGTAGAGCATTGCAGTGCTAAATTGCCTCCAACATTCAACGAGTAAAACACAATGCGATTTGTTCAAACCTGGCGATCTTCAGGCACGCGCTCAGTGCTTCTGATTTTAGTAATCTGTTTATTCACTTCAGTGTGTTGGGCTGAGTCTCCAAACACAATTATTGCGCTGCATACTGTTGAGCTGAATAACAAGGGCAAACCGATAACTCGAACTTACGCGGAACGCTATAACAGAGTAGTACTTACAAATCAGGAAAGTGATGACGAGAGGGTAGTCGAATATGGGGGACTGGCTACGCAGATTTATTTGGAACCAGGCGTTTATTGTTTTAAGTCTGTCTACATTAATTCGTCTCAGTTTCTGGGTATAGTAAATCCACTGTGTTTTTTGGTAGAAGCTGAAGGCATAACAAATGCTGGTACATGGGTTATTGGGACTAAAGTTACCGGTAGTAACTGGTATGCAGCCATGGTTGATGTAAAAGCGAATTATGACGAATTGGCCGGAATATTGGGCGTCCAGCCAGGTGCGGCTGCCACTGTACTAAAGCCAAAACCAGTACAATAGTCTTCGCCATAAGTGGTTTAAGCGCTTGCCTTATACAATTATCAAAAGCCATTTTGGCTGGGTTAAAAAAGCAAAGGTGTAAGTAGAAAGACGTTCTGACTTCACACTCATATAAGGAGTAATCACTTCAACAGATTTTGTGCGTCGTTAAAAAATCGTTGGTACATTGCTCCTGCTTCGCCCATAGCGTCAAGATCCTGTTTAAATCGCTGTAAACGTTCTCTGGCCGCTTCTTTGTCATGATCAACCAGATAGCGAATGGTGAGCGCATGCAACTTAACGTTTACCAATGGCGGTAACGACATATTTTCCAGTTTACTACTGAGAGCGGTAAACACTTGTGTTTGATCCTTGCCCTGTTTTAGCCTTATTTCAATCAATCCAATTTCACTGGAGAGGCTCAGCACGCCATTCTCGCCCTCGGTTTTTTGTGCCATAGATAGCGCATGCTGCATACCCGTTTCTGCTTCATCCAACTGGCCTAATTTCGCCAGTAACGTTGCATGATTGGCAAAACTTGCAGCAGTGGCCGTCCCTTCGCCAACCAACATTAGCTTTAATTGCGCTATTTCACCGATTTCTTTGGCGGCAAGAGCAATATCGCCCTGTTGCAGACGAATAGCAGCTAAAGCCTCCCGGCAGTTGAGCACATCCAGACTCACGCCTAATCCAATTGCATCTGCGGTGGCGATAGCCTCTGTATAGGCCTGCTCTGCTTCAGGCAGCTGGTCAAACTGCCGATAGGCATGCCCCAGAGAGGCTTGTAGCAGCATACGTGTGCGACTTGGATTTGACCAACTGCGACCAAGCTCATCTAAGGTATCCTCCAGTAATCGGACAGACTGCCTGGGATCCTCACCAACGCGAAGTAAACGCGCTTCCAAATCGCGACTGCGTATCAATTCAAGCGCGTACTGTGGATGCTGAGACCAAAAATCCTGAGCCTGTTTGAGGTATTCTGATGCGTCAGATTGTTTGCCTGACAATTGCGATAGCGTGGCAATGCCAAATGCGGCCATTGCACGAATATCCGCAGGCACAGTGTTGCTGTTTAACAGTGCTTCATACATTCGTAAAGCGCCGTTGATGTCTTTTATCAGGTTATAAATTTCGCCTACCTGAAGCACGATAGGTCCAGCGGTATCGGGGTGTTGTTGCAGATTGGTCAGAAGCCTGTCTTCATGGGCAAGCAGTAATTCCCTTGGGTTTAGTTTTGCGTCGGGCTGGCTGGCAAACAGCGTTAACAGAAATTCCGTTACGCCTGCTTGTTTTTGCTCCTCTATAAGTAATCGATCGCGTTCAAGTGCAGCCTGATAACCCTGATGTAATCCTATTACTAAAAACACCAGCGTTAACGCCGCCAGGCCACTCGAGAACGGATTGCGTTTGAGAAAACACCTGCACCGATAAATCAATCCTCCATAACCACTAACAGGTCGGTCTTCCAGCACAGCCGTGATCTCTGCTCTTAGGGCGTGAACCGAAGGGTAACGAAGCTCTGGGGAGGGATTACTGGCCCGTTGAATGATGGCGCGCAATTCTCCGGGTAACCCGCTGAGTTCGCAAAGTTTAAATGGTGGTTGCTGGAACATGGTACCAACCAGTAAACCAAGATTGGATTGCTGCGCGCCTAAGCATTTACCAGTGAGCAAACTAAACAGTATAAGCCCCAGGCTATATACGTCCTGTGCCGCGCAGGGTGACGCGCCTTGCCATATTTCGGGCGCTGCATAGGCTGGGGTGCCGCACTCATTGATGTGAGCCTGGCCTAATTCTGCACTTATGCCAAAATCAATTAGCTTCAGGTGCCCGTTGTCTGACACCACCATGTTCTGCGGTTTAATATCCCGGTGCATTAAACCAAAACTATGCAGGTACGCAACAGCATCACAAAGTTGCAGAAATAGCATAAGTTTCGCGCGCACCGACAAAGCATTTTGGTTCACATAGCTAATAGGGTCGGTACCTTTTAAGTACTCAACCACCATATACAAACTGCCATCGGGGGCCTTACCACCGTCAATGAGCCGGGCAATATTGGTATGATTCAGTTTAGCAAGACGACGGCGTTCGAGAGCAAACCCCTGATCAATGCCCTCACTGTTCTGCCGCACCAATTTGAGCGCTGCGGTTTCGTGATGCACCTCGTCATCCCGCTTTACCAGGTAAACCTGCCCGCTGCCGCCTTTGCCTAGCAATGACAACAGCCGCCACACACCCAATACGCTGAAAGGCAAGTCGGGAGAGGATTGTTCAGTTCGCAGATCATTCACGGCTAACATGCGTCGCACTTTAGCCAGCGTTTCTGGTGAAACATTGCATTGTGCTATCCAGGCCTCACGTTCCTCATGAGGCATATCCCAGAGCATGTCATGTATTTCCAAAATACTGCTTGATTGCATGGTACATTCCGTTGCTGTTGCATTTTTATGAGCAATAGATTAGCGCTAACTCGCTAAGTTTTCATACAAATAAATGGCAATGACAATCTGTATAGTTGAAATTGTTAATACAACCACAGGTGCCTTCCGCTTTCAGGTTTGTCTAGATTGTGTTAGGGACTTATTTGCAGATAGGTCAGTAAGATTGATACGGAGTTGGAGCAGCAGTGAACCGTTGATAAGAAGTTAAATTGCTCTCAGTTCGAATTGGCAAAGCCAGCACCATACAAACTACGCACATAACGGATATTAGCGTTACAAACTGGTGCTTGTTAGAGTTAGATGTCCACAGGCATTCCAGAAGTGGGTTTCTCCACTTCGTTGGATCTTTGTTCTTTATTTAATGAAAGCAAAAGAAGTAACTCTGTTGAGGGTGAGTAATTTCCCCCCTGTACTAAAAGACAGTCTTGCTCACTAATCTCGAACTTGTTTAAATTGTGTTCTATATTCATACGTATAACCTTTATTTTCGTTTGGATTTCGAAAATAAATGTACAACGAATAAATCAGAGAAGGATCTATGATGGGGACAAGGATGTGCAAATTTGGGACATGGATGATATTTGTCCTAATTGGATTACTTACACATGGAAAATGTACTGCGATAGAGTCGTCCTGGCTTGGTAAAGGTACTTTTAGCGACGAGCCCAGTGGAGTGATTCGATCGTTAGTGCTGGAGGATGACCATATTTATGTAGGGGCTGAAAACGGATTTATAGATATCGTTGGTGATTCATCTCTAGTATTCAGTAGAGACAACTCAATTCTTGGTGATGGCTATATTTCAAATGTGACGTTGGCTCCAAATGGGGACATTTGGATGACACAATATGGCACGGGCATTTTCATATATTCTCGATATGAAAAGGTACTTCACAAGCTAGACATACCGCCTAAGATCTCAAAATTCGCTTGGTCTATCGCGGTAAACGAAAAAATTGCAGTTGTTAGCCTGATTTCGCAGTTACTTATATATGACATTGAAACCAAAAAAATCTCCCGCGTTAAAGGACCAGGAGAAGATAGAAATTTTAATCAGCTTTATAGTGTAGAATTTTCAGAAAAATATGGATTTGTAATTTCTGATAAGGATGCTGTGTATTTTTATGACCATGTTACTAAGTCATTTAGTGGTGTATCCAGAGAAGTCCTGTTTCCTCAACTTAAAAAAATTACCTATATAAAACTATATGAGGAAGAAATACTTGTCGGCGGCGTAGGTGGAGTATATCGCTGGAAGCGAGTCAATAATGAACTCGACTTTATTCAGCTAGCCTATCCGAAAGCTTCAAGCCGTGACGTGGACCGAGCACTTCGAGATTCTGACGGTACATTATGGATCGCTGCTGGAGGTCTTTTTCAAGCGAAACCAGGAATGACGACATTTGAATTGGTTCAAATTGGGCAGCCTAGGTATTCATTTGAGCAAATAAGAACGGTCGGAGATATTCAGGAAACTGATAGCGGACGGATTCTTGTAGCATCGAGTCAACTCGGCCTAACAAGTATCAATCCTGCTGATATGGCAATGGATTACGTTCACGAAACCGACTTTCCTTTTCGCAAAGACATTTATGCAATAGTACCAATAGGCGCTGGGCAGTACTTAGCCAAAACGGCGGAGAGCTGGCGGCTCTTCAACGGTGAATCCGGCAAGCTTAGTTCGCTTTCTGGCGGAGCCTTTGACACGGAGCCTGTTCCTCTGGAATCAGGATTACTGCTCGACCCCGCTACGTGTGCAACCTACGAATACAAAAATGAACGCCTTCAATTACGCGCAAAACTCGAAGATCCCAACAACTACTGCCCGTCTATCCAACCTCTGTCGTTTAAGTTAAATAATCACACTTATTTCTATTATCAAAAAAGCAGCCATGCCGGCTTTATAACCATTCACAATAATTCGCTGGTGTCTTATGCCAATGCCCCAAAAAACGTGAAATACGTTACAGTTAACAGCGAAGACAAAATCATTCTGCTGGATAACAACAACGTTATTTACGAGAGCGACACAAGGGGCGTTTGGATAAAGCATGAATCAGATTCACTGCAGGGTATATTTGTTTACTGCCTGTATGAAGATAGCCGTTCTAAGTTGTTGTATTTGTGTACTTCTGGTGCGGGTCTGAAGCAGTTTTCTCTGGTCAGCAATACGCTGTCTGAAGCCTTTCCCAGTAGTGGGATTCCGCGATTTATTCGTGACGCGCATATCGATAAGGATGGCAATCACTGGCTAGCAACAAACAAAGGCCTAATGTTGGTAAATCAGGATTTTGCATTTGTTTTTGATAGCAGTGACGGGGTTATTGATACCGACTTTAACTACCAGGGAATGTTGTCGGTAGACGAAGACAAAGTTCTCATTGTAGGTGATCAGTTAAGTTACCTCATTGAGACACCAAAAATGGTGAAGTATGTAACCGGTCGGCGCGCTCATCAGTCTTATGCCAAGGTAGTGGATTTACAGAGCCGCACAGCCAGAGGCAAGCTGGTAAACCTACAAAGTGAAACGTTGTCTGTCGAATTCGAAGATGCGCCCGAAGAACTCACGTTTGCTTTTGCTTCTTCCGATTTTCACTACGCGCATTTACAGCATTTAGAGTACCGGCTTGCGGGCTTTCACAACGAGTGGAGTGCGTTGCCCACCAATTACGGCACCATTACTTACTCAGGTTTACCGTATGGGCAGTACCAATTTGAAATCAGAGTGGCAGACAAGAAAAGTGTGGCGCAGCAGCCGGTTACGTCGTTTGCGCTTACTATTGCAATGCCCATTTGGCTAACCTGGCAAGCGATATGTTGTTACATCGTTTTGGCATTATTGTGCATAGCTGGCATTGTGTACCTCGCTAAACGGTATGCCGATGAGAAAACTCGCATGCTGGCAGAAATTATACGTCAGAAGCAGTCTTCATTACGTGAGATAAATGCGTCCATCACCGAACTACTCAACAAAAAAGACAAACTCGTTCGCAATCTGGTTCACGAGCTCAGAACGCCGGTTATGTTATTGATGGGGCCATTGCTGGATCTGAAGCAGAGGGCAACAAACAAGACAGAGCAGGAAACCTTAGATTCACTTTATCAACAAACCAGTCGAATTCGTTCGATTGTAGAGCAGCTGTCTGAAGTTGAGCGAGTGGAATCCATCTCTCAACATCAGCGTATTGAATACAATTTGGACAAGTCTATTCAATATGTTATTGAATCACTCCGTTCCAGCGCAACTGCCAAGCAGCAGGTATTGTCTTTCGAAAACAGGGTGAAACAACCGGTACTCTTGGTAGAAGATTCGCTGGAAAGTATTGCCCACCAGTTAATAGAAAATGCCATTGCGTATACGCAGGAAGGCGGGTTTATTAAAGTGTTGGTTACTGAAGCAGAAAGCCAAATACACCTTGCTGTCACCGATAATGGCATAGGGCTAACACCTGAAGAGCTTCAGATATTAACGGAGCGCTTTAGTGAGGGGACCAATAGCCGCGGTAAGCCGCATATGGGTATTGGACTCAATTTGGTAAGTGAATTGGTGCTGGCCAATGATGGCTGGTTTGAAATTCACAGCGAACCGTCCATTGGTACTACCTGCACAGCGCATATACCGGTGGAGCGCGTTACCTCCGAAGATACTACCTGTACAGACGATCAGGCCGATGAACCTATTCTCACCGAACCTGCGGATTTAGTACTAGAAGCCAGTATTGCCGAACCAGAGGCTGAATATAAGGCTGGGAATCTACCGTTAATATTGATTATAGATAGCAACTCAGCGGCAGCAGAATACTTAACCGGTGCGCTAAGCGACGCGTTTAGATGCTACGACGTACACAGTGCAAAACAGGCTCTGGCTATGTTGCCGTTACTCAAACCTGACATCATTCTTAGTGATTTAAAAATCCCCGGTATGAATGGGATTGAACTTACTCGTGAGATCCGTCTCATGGCCGACTTTGCTGATATTCCCATTGTTCTGCTTACTGCGGAAACCGATCTCGCTTTTAAGAGGGAGGGCTTCCAGGCAACCGTCAATGATTATCTCATTAAGCCGGTTGAACGACAGGACCTTGTATTGCGGCTTCAGAATCAACTGGCGATTTCAGCGTTAGCTCAACCTAAACACGTGCCGTCCAGTAAAGCGTTACAAGAGATCCAGTCTGACTATGTAAAGTCAATTCTGCCCGAATCACCTTCTGAGAAAGACCGGGCATTTCTGTTGAAGTTGCTGCAAGTAGTTGAAAATAATTATCAAAATGACAGCTTTAGCCGACGCGATGCCGCTTCTGCGTTGGCGGTAAGCGAAAGACAACTAAATCGTACTATGGCTAAACTCATGCCAGATAACTTTACCCAGTTTTTAAAGCGCTTCCGATTAGAAAAGAGCCTGCCTATGTTGGCCGATGGCCAATCGGTTATTCAAATTGCGATGGAAGTGGGGTTTGTATCAGCGGGTTATTTTAGCAGGTGTTTTAAAACTGAATACGGTTGTTTGCCCAGCCAAATGGAATTCAGCCCCGCTGGGGAAAATACAAAGGACCGACAAGGTTAGTGGGCTAAACTCATCGCGCTGTTATTGAGTTTTAGATGCGTTTCCTGCGATATAGAACTGGTGGCGAATATGAGCAAAGTCGCCGTTGACAACGCCGTCGCGGATGATTTTTTCAAGCTCATCTTTGCGTGTGTACAGCCAGGAGTTTTTGTTTATGATCACATGTTGCTCATATTCCTTGGGCGGCTGAAACGTTGCCAGACGAATTTTAGTGTATAAGCCCTGCGAGACCAGCGTGGTAAGGGTACTCTCTTTTACGTGCATAAATGAGTCAATTCTGCCTTTTAGCAGCAAATCTATTTTTTGTTCGATGGATTCAACTGACACGATGCGGCTTTCAGGCACATTCTCTAATACCGACTGACGGCTGGAACTGCGGGTTACTCCTACAATATGTTGCTGAAAACTATTGATGGAATCGATAGAAGACTCATTACCCGCCAACACAAATATAGCGACACTCAGTGATTCATATGCGGGATCAAGACGCAAGGTGTTGTCGCCAATCGGAGCGGTATTCGATACGCCAACCATTATATCTAAGGTACCGTTGTCTACCGATAGCAGTCGTCTTGCGTAAGGCATTGTGCCAATTTCAGACTCTACATCGAGTTTGTTGGCAAGGTAAGCCAAATAGTAGGTATGCAAACCGTCGGGGAAATTGTCTGACACAGCAGAGCGCAACACTTCCTTGCCATACGCGCTCCAAGATAACAACAATAGCAGTAACACCCAGCATCGCATGCGGCTTAAGTCCCTTTGCAAACGAGAGGTTCATAATACGGTAGTCTCATCCACTTGCAAGTAGCACAGCAGAAGGAATTACCTTGTTTGTTATGCCTTTAATCGCAAAGCGGTTTACCCCACCAGGTGCCATCTTCGACATATTTTACGACCAGACCATTGTTGATAAGCAATGCATGGGCGTTATAGCCCGTGTCTTTACCTACCATGTTGCGGTAATTTACGGTCGCACACACCAGATAACCGTAGTAAACGCTATCCAGTTCGTTACCTAGCCAATAGCGACGTGGCTTGCTGATTTTGGCATAGTCAATTGAGTCGGGGTGAGTGAGGTGATAACTGTAGTAGGTTTTTACAATATTCTCGTAGTCAGTGGGATAGCTGCCGTAATCAGCCTCATCAATTTCTTTGTCGGTTGGTAATGTGGTGCATCCACTTAACAGGGCTGCAATCCCTGCTAAACACAACAGCGCTTTGTTCATGATTGTCCTCTAACTGGATTGATTGATTTCGTAAAGCCGATATGGCGATGAATAATAACATTCACAAGCACCAAGCGTGCCGTTTAGGTAAATTCGTTGGTAAATCAGAGATAAATAGTACAGACTGAGCATATTTAGTACCAGTATTATCCTGTTATGAAAAAAGTCACAGCAATTATAAAACCCTTCCGGCTGGAAGAAGTGCGTGATGCGATTGCTCAGGTTGGTATAAACGGGCTAACCATTAGCGAAGTAAATGGTTTTGGACGACAGAAAGGGCACAGCGAATTGTACCGGGGTGCAGAATACGAAGTGGCCTATGTACCTAAATTGAGACTGGAAATTGTTATAGCAGATAACTTGCTCGACCAGGTATGTGAAGCCATCATCAATACTGCCCGCACGGGTAAAGTGGGCGATGGGAAGATATTTGTGGCGGACGTAGAAAAAGCCATTCGCATCCGTACCGGTGAAAAAGGCCTGGACGCCCTATAGGGTAAGCATAACAAAAAAGGAGCACAATCAGGTGTTGAACAACCCATTTTATAGTTTAAGCAAGTTAGGACACGCAGTTAAAGCAACTTCGGAAACCCTGGTAAAAAGTGTAGCAATAACGGCACTGGCAACATCAGCACTGTACGCAAAAGACATCGAAGTGTCTAAAGCAGCATCGGCAGTGGTTATTGATGGCGTGGCCAATGAATCTGCTTGGGCACAAGCTGAGTGGTTGCCCATGACAGAGTTAATGGTGGGTGACATGCCAGCGCCTGAGGATTTTTCAGGTCGCTATAAATTGTTGTGGGACAACGGGCAGCTCTTCCTGATGGCTGAAATTGTTGATGACGTGTTGTGGGACAATCATCCCGATCCAATCGATAAATACTGGGATGACGATTGTCTGGAAATCTTTATTGATGCCGATGCGTCAGGCGGCAATCACTTAACCAGTTACAATGCCTTTGCCTATCACATTGCACTGGACGGCAATGTGCTGGACATCGGCCCAAACAAGGGCGACAAGCAGAATTACGTTATTCTGAATGATCATGCATACAGCCGCTGGACTCGTTCAGACAAAGCACCATTTGCGATTACCTGGGAAGTGAGTATTAAAATATTCCCTGATACGTTTACCGAAGATAATCCAGGTGAGCCACTAACATTAAGCGCAGATCAAGTGATCGGTTTTATGTTGGCGTATTGCGACAATGACGGTAGCGAAGAACGCGAACACTTTGTGGGTTCACACGCTGTTGAAGCGGTTAACGGCAGCAAAAACCTGGGATATATCGACGCATCGGTATTCGGCAAAATTGTACTTAAACCATAAGTTTTTGCTGCTTTTGTTCGTACATTAGCATGTCGGTTTGATGCAGGAGTATCGATAGATCGGTGTGGGGCAGGTCGAAGATCTGCGCCCCAATACTGGCGGAAACCGGCAAATTGATATCGTCTATTCGCAGTTCCAGGCTAGCCAGCCTGGTTTTTATGCGTTCAATCATGCGTTCGCCAATATTGCGGCTGTGGCAATGACTCATGATGACAAATTCATCGCCGCCCAGTCGCCCAACAATATCCTGTGGACGGCATTGCGCATTGAGGATTTTGGCTAAAATAATCAGTGCGTTGTCGCCAACATTGTGCCCATATTTATCGTTAATCTGTTTAAAGTCGTTCATGTCTATAAACAGCATTACCAAAAATCCGCCATCCTTACGGTGTTGCTTTAGCAAGCGGTTGGCCGCTTCTTCCCAGCCTCGTCGGTTTAATACCGGGCAAAGCGTATCACTGGCGGCATTCATATACGCGGTGATTTTATCTATCTGTAATCGCTTCACTTTTTCAGAGGCGGCGATGGCCAGTAGAAAAGCTTCAATAGTAACGGAAACAATAAGTGCATATCGATGCAGGAACTCACTCACGTGAGGGAAATATACCCTGAAAGCCATTGCGGCTAGTAATAACAGAAGAGCAATCAGCACCAGGCCAGCACAATGAATCTTGCGCACCATGGCATACACTGTAGCTACCACCAGGGCCAGCATTACAACAATAGTCAGACTTCCCATCAGCAGGCTGGCGAATTGGTTTAGTGGCGAAGGCACTATTGCGGCAATCCCCCCCAGTGCTAAAACAACGATACCTGCATATCGAATTATTGCGTGTTCCCAGCTCCGCAGTAACAACTTAAACTCCAGCAGCCGGCTAATAAAGCGCTGTGCGGTGTATACGGTTAAGCCTGCAAATATGAGTTTCAAGCCAATGCTGTGTAACCATGTGGCTAGCGGGAAAAGAACTTTGAGCACTCCTTCCTGCAACACAAAAAAGAATCCAGCGCTTAGAATGTAAGCGCTATAAGCATAAAAGCCCTCGTTTCGTAAGCTTCGGCCTAATATGCCCACGTATAAACTCAGTGCAATGCAGAGTCCGGCAAAGCCACTAATGGTAAGTAAGTGAAGGCTGTTATGTTGCTGAAACCGGGCGACGGGTTCAATTCGCAATGGCAATTGCCTCGGGCGCACTACGTCCAGTGTTAACGTAAATGTATAGTCACCGCTTGGGAGTAAGTAGGCGGCTCTTGCGCTACTGAGTGGCACAATGGAGACATCAGGCGGGGTATAAACCCTGGGGTGACTGACAATATCCAGCGGAAAACTGAGCGCCTGGGGCGTATTCAGATTACATTGCAACTGAATTTCCAGTATCCCGAGACTCAACGAAACCGGCGTGGTGATAGCTTGGCGAACCGGCTTTTCAATGATGCACTGGGCCAGCACACTAACGGGTAGCCAACAAAGCAAACACATTATGAGTCGCAGCGACATCCTGCACATCTTACATCCGTGAATTGCACTATAGATAAAAAGCTATAGTACGATTTGCGGATGACCGGGAAAAGAGCTGGCCGATGTATTAATCGTATTTTACGACTAATATCTTATTGGTATGCAATCAACACTGATGTGTAAGTTACGCAGTAAGGGGGTGACCTAGTCACCACCTACAATCTGCACTTGCGCTAAGTCGGTATCCCCTTTTACCACTTTGAAAATGGCGTCCTGTACCAGTGTTCGCATGCCGTCTTTCATCGCTTGTGCCTTCATGTCGGCTACGGAGGCTTCTTTGTACACCATCGAACGCAGCGCCGGGGTCATGCCCAGTAACTCATGCACACCTGTTCGGCCACGATAGCCGGTATCACCGCACTCTTCACAGCCTTTCGCCCGATATAACTCCAAAGGTTCAGGTAGATTTAGTTCACCAATGAACTCTTCACCATACTGGCGTTTAATAAAGGCGATATCTGTGTCAGTGGCGAGGTATTTTTCCTTACAGTTTGAACAAAGCGTTCTGATTAAGCGCTGCGCCAGAATGCCAACGCAAGCGTCAGAGAAGTTCACCGGATCTAAACCCAAATCCAATAAACGGGTAATGGTTTCAGGTGCCGAGTTGGTGTGAAGCGTAGACAATACAAGGTGCCCTGTGAGCGAAGCTTCGATACCAGCGTGCGCGGTTTCTTTATCACGCATTTCACCAATCAGAATGATATCCGGGTCGGCCCGCAGAAACGCCCGAAGGGCATTCGCAAAGGTAAACCCAATCTTGGGGCTAACCTGAACTTGTTGCAGGCCGGGTTGGGTAATCTCTACCGGGTCTTCGGCAGTCCAGATTTTCTTTTCTGGTGTATTCAAATAACCCAGAATGGCGTGAAGGGTCGTGGTTTTTCCCGACCCCGTTGGTCCCACCACCAGTAAAATACCGTGAGGTTTTTTAATCATTTCCTCTATACGCTGCATATTCGCAGGTGCCAGGTTCATTTTACCTATTGGCATAGCGCCACCTGAGGCCAGAATACGCATTACTACACCTTCACCGGCTACCGTTGGAATGGTCGCCACCCGCACCTCCACTAGCTGACCACTCATGCGAAATGCCAGCTTGCCGTCTTGCGGCACGCGTTTTTCAGCGATGTTCAGGTTTGACATGATTTTAATGCGGGCAATTACCGCACTGTGGTGTGAAGCCGGAACCTGGTTGATGTCGCGGCATACGCCGTCGATCCGCATGCGTACACGTGTGGGGCCATTCTTTTCCGGGTCAATATGTATATCCGAGGCATTAAGGCGTTTGGCGTCGTGTAAGATTCGGCTTACCAGGCGAACAACCGCCGGGGCATCGTCAGACAATTCATCAAAGTGCTCGTCCGACTCTTCCGCCGAGCTACCTATTTCATCAAGTATCTCACTCATTTCACCCGGTGCGCCACCGCCAACCGAATCGCCCAGATACTGCAATATATGATTGGGTAATCCCACGGCGATTTCGTAGCTGTCTATGCCCAGGGCACTTTCAATTTCCATTAACAGCGACGCATTATTGGGTTCGGCCATTAACACCGTAGGCTTGTCGCGTGCATCGGCTATTACTGCAACAAAGTTGCGCTTCAGGTAGGAGCTGTTGAGTTTGCTCTCGCTTTGAAATAAATGAAACTTGTCAGGGTCAAAAGGAATAAACGGAACCTGATAATGTATCGATAACGAGTTACCCAGCTTGGCTTCATTAATACGGTATTCCGACATAAGGCGCTGTACTGTTTGACGCATATCGGTGCTGGATTCCTGCAAGTCACTGAGTGCCTTGTCACTGATCAGCTGCTCATGCAGCAGTAAATCAAACGGATTCTTTGTACCACCCAATTCATAACGGAATTTGTTACCGAGGATTTCAGTAAGTTCTTTGGCTACGGCCATGTCGCGGTTGGTAAACGGCCCGTGTTGCTTGTTGATAATTTGCATCACACCCATCATTACACCGGCGTTCAGTATTGGCACGCACAGAATATTACGGGTCTTAAAATCGCTGCTTTTGTCGAAGCGATCAGCAAAGCGCAAGCGGGGGTGAATGGCCGATAATTCTTCAGTGTCGTAAGGGTTTGATATGATCAAAGAACGCTGTGACAGGGCCACATAACCGGCAATCGACAACGGACTGATTGGCACCTTAATCTCTAGGGTTTCTTTGCCGGTTTTAAAGCGGGCAACCAAATCCTGATGCTGGCGCCGACGCTGGAAAATACTCATTCGCTGAGCATCGAACAGTCCTAAAATCAGCGGTTCGAGATCTTTGTATGCATCCATTAGCGTAGGGTTGTTCGCCAGGATGGTGTTTATTTCTTCAAATACCCGCGGATTTTTATTTTCTTCTATCATAGTTAGCAACTGCAAGTAGGCCTTAGGCTTTTGTTACACCCTTATATATTCAGGACAAAGAAGGAGAGTAGCACTTTAAATAACGCTTAAAATAACAAAGCACAATTATGGTACTGCGCATTAAAGCTTAATAAACCATAGACACCATATACCGATACTCAGTTCACAGCAATACTACCAAAAATGTAGCCTAATATTGCATCAGCCTGTGGGTTCAGCTTATTGTTACAGTTAAATATGTGTCATTGTACTAAGTGCTGTCTTGCGGGTCCTGATTCAGATAAATATGGAAATGCGAACTGAACAGTAAAATTTATTCAGATACAGTTTATTTGGAGTATTTAATATTAAATCTGCGATTCCGTACGTAATCGGCTTGCTCCCGAATTCAACTGCGAAGTGCGACACTCGTCAATATCAAGCAGCCAATGCCATTTCTTTAAATACAATCGCTGGCTGCTTGAAGCCTAAACACTTTCTTGGTCGATAATTTATTCGCGATAGAGCGAATTCAATATCGC